>JASIJX010000354.1 GCA_030049955.1 Acidobacteriaceae bacterium | reverse complement strand
GGGAGTTCGGAGGTCGTATGAGCGAAACGTGGCGCATATCCGGACACTACCTCGAATCGTGCAACTGCAAGCCGGCCTGTCCTTGCGTATTCTTGAGCCCACCCACGGAAGGCGTCTGCGGAGTCGTGGTCGGCTGGCATATCGACTCCGGCAAGTTTGGTGGTGTCGATCTTTCCGGGTTGAATGTTGCCCTTGCCGTCGATTCACCGGGTACCATGCATGAAGTTCCATGGAAGGTTGCGCTGTATCTGGATGCGCGCTGCAGCGATGAACAAAAGAATGCCCTGATAACCATCTTTTCGGGCCAGGGCGGCGGACACCCGGCGCGTCTGGCTGCACATATCGGCCAGGTGTTGGGAGTGACGAGTGTGCCGATCGACTTCGAAGACGACGGCAAGCACGCGAGCCTGAAGGTAGGCGACGTTGCAGATGTCGATATCGAAACGGTGACTGGTGCCGGTGGTGCGGAAGTCACAATTAGCGGGCACCCGCTATGCATTGCGCCCGGATATCCGGCAGTGCTCGCGAAATCGAAGTCGCTGCGCTACGAGGACCACGGTTACAAGTGGATTCTTTCGGATCGCAACGGGTTCCATTCCCCATTCGCATATCAGAACTGAGCCAGATGCCCAGGCTGCACGTCTGGCCCATGGATCGCGACCGGAGCATTCTGCTCGGCGGCGCGGCGGCGATTACCGCCATTGCCTGGCTGTACTTGATTCGGATGGCGGGTCACCCGCACGCCCACGGTCACGTCCACCCAGGTGCGGCGATCGAAGTCGGAGCCTTGTTTGCGATGTGGGCGGTGATGATGGTGGCCATGATGTTGCCGTCAACACTGCCCTTTATGTTCGCCTTCAGCGCCGAACAACGCCGGCGGCATGCAATGCAGCTGCCGTTGATTCCTACCGCGTTCTTCGCCTGCGGTTATTTCGCTGTCTGGACGATATTCAGCGGCGCATGTGCCGCCCTGCAAGAGCTGTTGCACGGGCAGACTCTGCTCTCGCATGCCATGGCCCTGACCAGCCATATCGCTTCCGGCGTGGTCTTGATCGCGGCGGGCGCTTACCAATGGACGCCAATGAAGAATGCATGCCTGCGCCATTGCCGTTCGCCGCTTCAGTTTCTCCTGAGCGACTGGAAAGAAGGAGCGGAAGGAGCATTCCGCATGGGTGCAGACCACGGGCTGTTTTGCATCGGATGCTGCTGGATGCTGATGCTGTTGCCGTTTGCAGCAGGGGTCATGAACCTCTTGTGGATGGCTGGAATCACCGTCCTGGTGATGCTGGAGAAAGCCGCACCCGGCGGAGACCTCATGGGCCGAATTTGCGGGGCGCTGCTTGCCCTGATGGGCTGCTATCTTGTTTGCTTTGGGGTCGGGCTGTAACCCTCCGCTCTAAGATGCCTTCGGCCATTTGGTCGATCCCGCGTGTCATACTTTTACCGATAACAACAGAGCATTACTTCCCTCAGCCTGAAAGGCAATTCATGGAAAAGTCCTACCTTCCCGCCGACAACCGTTACGAAAACGCCATCTTCCGCCGCTGCGGCCGCTCCGGCCTTGTGCTGCCGCCCGTCTCGCTCGGCCTGTGGCAAAACTTTGGCGGCGCCGATGTCTTCGAGACCGGCCGCGCCGTCATTCGCCGCGCCTTCGACCGCGGCGTGACGCACTTCGACCTGGCCAATAACTACGGCCCTCCTTACGGCTCGGCGGAAGAAAACTTCGGCACGATTCTGAAAAAGGACTTTGGTCTGCGCACGGGCAAAGGCGGCCTGCGCAATGAGCTCGTCATCTCAACCAAGGCCGGCTGGGACATGTGGCCTGGCCCCTACGGCGTCGGCGCCTCGCGCAAGTATCTGCTCAGCTCGCTCGACGACAGCCTCAAGCGCATGGGCCTCGACTACGTCGACATCTTCTACTCGCACCG
Source organism: Acidobacteriaceae bacterium (assembly GCA_030049955.1). The sequence continues at coordinate 1,818 of JASIJX010000354.1, read as the reverse complement.
GCCGTGGAACAACTGCCCGCTTGAAGAAACCATGGGCGCGCTGGTCACAGCAGTGTTTCAAGGCAAGGCGCTCTATGTGGGCATCTCATCGTACGGCCCGCAGCAAACGCGCGAGGCCGCAAAGATCCTCAAGCAGATGGGAGTCCCGCTGCTGATTCATCAGCCGTCCTATTCCATGCTCAATCGCTGGATCGAGCGCGGCCTGCTCGATGCGCTCGACGAAGTGGGCGCGGGCTGCATTGCGTTCTCGCCTCTGGCGCAGGGCCTGCTCACCAAGAAATACCTGAAAGGCGTTCCCGAAGACTCGCGTGCCAAACTGCCTCAGTCTTCGATGCTGCGCCAGTTCCTCGACGAGAAGAATCTCGACCGCGTGCGCGGCCTCAATGAAATCGCCAAAGGCCGCGGCCAAACGCTGGCGCAAATGGCCATCGCCTGGGCGCTCCGCGACCAGCGCGTCACATCCGCGCTCATCGGCGCACGCAACGTCGAGCAGCTCGATGACTCGCTCGACGCGGTAAAGAAGCTCGATTTTACCGAAGCCGAACTGAAGGAGATCGACAAGTACGCGCAGGAAGGCGGCATAGACCTGTGGAAGGGCGCGCGCGAGTTCATGAACTAAAAGCAGGGAACGAGGGGAATAAGAAACCAGGAAAAGCCTGTCGCTATTGCAGCGCCGTGACCGACAACGATTGCCCTCCACCTGCAGTAAGCAGGCAGTAGGCGCGCTGATCGCACTTGTAGCGGAATAAAACGCCGCTGCTTGCCCACTGGCTTGCCTTGCTCTGCTGCGCCTGTCCGGTTACCAGAAAATTTCTGCCCAGCTGCGTTTGCAGCACATTGCGTGAGGTATCGTATCCAACCACCTCGGCCTCTCCCTCCATGTAAAAGGCCGATGGCGTCGCCTTTTGCCGTGCAAGCGATGCCCGTTTCTGCGCTTCCTGCCTCACCTTCAGCTCGGCGGCGCGCTTCGTCAACTCGTCCTGCTCGGCAATCGCCGGAAAGTTAGTAGAGAAATCCCAATAATCAACCTGCTTGTACTGCTGGGGAGTGCAAGGCAAAATTCCCTGCACGCTCAGGGAAACCACTTTGCCATCGTCGCCAACCGCAGTCTGCAACAAATCCTGCCCGCGTTCCCGATCCGCTTCACCTGGGCTAGACGGATCGAAGGGAAACAGTACGTCCTTTTCGCACACGGCATAGCCAGTTGCGTCCAGCAGCTTCATGTGGAGGACAAGTGGCTCAGGAGGATTCGCGACCACGTACGAGAATCCTGCGCTTTGCAGCGGATCGATGGGCTCAATTTCAAGTTCATATTGAGCCGCCTGGCCTACCCAACGCGTCTTCAGGCTCCCCCTTAAGCCGGTAGTGTGGGAAATGCCCGCTCCAAGATCCTGAAAGGAGGCGGGCGCGCCAGACAATCTGCAACCGGTCACTCCGATAAGACACATTCCGGTCGCAGCCGCGATGCCGAGTTCCACAAGGAATCGCGGAGCGAAGAATCGCGAAGATCGAGTCGCTTTTTCCACCTCTGGATAAGCCGTCCGGTTAGCAGGGCGCTGTACTAAGTGGCCTGCAGGTGCTTCAGTCATCACGTCGGTCCCATTTGGCGCACCTGTACCGCTCTCTCTTTCGCCCCCCTGGCACGGCGCTCCTCTTCAACTAGGCAGTAAGCAAGCTATATCACGAAAAGAAAGCCGGCCCGCGTTACCGTGGTACTACCTCTGCCACGTCTTCACCGCATGCTCGGACGCATAGGCTCGCACTATGCTCTCTTTTCCAGCACGTCACGCAGCGCAAAGCTTGTCTCCAGGCGCGTAA
>JASIJX010000353.1 GCA_030049955.1 Acidobacteriaceae bacterium | reverse complement strand
CGAGTTCACCCAGGTCGATCTCGAAATGAGCTTCCCGCGCCGCGATGATGTCTTCACTGTAATCGAGCATTGCATGAAGGCCGGCTTTGCCGCGGCCGGCGTCGACCTGCCCACGCCGTTCCCGCGCATCAGCTACGACGAATCGATGCGCCAATACGGCACCGACAAGCCCGACCTGCGCCTGCCCGGCCTCGTGGACGTGCGCCCGGCTTTCGATGACGGCGCGCTCGCCACACTGCAAATCGATCCTGAGCTGCCCATCGTCGCCTTCCGCATTCCCAAGGTCGGCGAGCTCAGCCGCAAAGAGCGCGAAGACAACCATCCGCTCTTCGACACCAAGAAAGGCGCCAAGTTCATCGACGACTTCAAGCGCCTGGGCAAGGGCTTCCCCGAGTCCGCCGCAAAGGTGCGCGAGCTGGCCGGCGCCTCCGACGCCGATTTTGTCATCATCGTGGCCGGCGATCCTGCGCACCACATTAAGGCCAGCGACACCAAGTTCCCGGGCCGCCTGAGCGAGCGCGAGATTAACGTCTACAACGCCGCCGGCAATTTTCGCAGCGAGCTCGCAAAGAAGTATGCCGATCGCCACGGTGCCTTCAAGGTCACTGAGGAGATCGTCGAAGCAGCGCACTCCTGCAATGCGGAAACCGCCATCGATGGCAGCCAGGCCTTCCATCCCATCTGGCTCACTGACTTTCCGATGTTCGAGTACGACGTGGCCACGGGCAAGTGGGTGCCCGCGCACCATCCCTTCACCGCGCCCTACGAAGCCGACATGGCCAACCTCGTAAGCGATCCGGCCAGTGTCCGCGCCGACTGCTACGACCTCGCCATGAACGGCCTCGAGCTGGGTTCAGGCTCCATCCGCATCCATCGCAAGGACGTGCAGCAACAGATTTTTTCCTCGCTTGGGATTAGCGAGGAGGAAGCGAAAGCAAGATTCGGCTTCTTCCTCGACGCGCTCGAATACGGCACGCCTCCGCACGGCGGCATCGCCCTCGGCCTCGACCGCATCGTAATGCTGCTGGCCGGCGCAGCAAATTTGCGCGAAGTGATTGCGTTCCCCAAGACCGCCAAGGCGATCGACGTAATGGCCGAAGCGCCGACATCAGTAACCGAACAGCAGTTGAAAGAGCTGCATCTTCGCGTCGTAAAGCGCGGCTAACACGCCTTGCATAACCCAGCCAACATGCCTTCCGTGCCCCATCCTTGCGCAGTCTTTCCGCGCAAGGGTGGGAAAGCACAGCTCAGCTTATCTGACCTGTCATCCTGAGCGAGTCCGCCGCAGGCGGAAGAGCGAAGGATCTGCGGCCGCGTTTTAGCAGTGAAGCGATTACGCCCGCTCCAGCTCCTCAAGCACCTCGTCCAGTGCGGCTGCGGCGCGAACGGCGCACGGTGGGAACAAGCGGCCGCCGGCAGTAATTTATGCTGAGGTGCTATCGCGCTTCCTCCGTTGATACGCAGCAACCTTAAGCTTATTGCCGCAGATATTCATACTGCACCAGCGGCGTGAACCCTTCTTGCTGGTATCAAAAAAGTGAACGACGCACGCTTCGCATTGGCGAATGCGGTGGCTCTCCGGTTCGCTCAACAAGTCTGCGGCCCCATCGAGGATCGGCGCCCACAGATCTGCCGGTTGCTCTGGGTCGAAGAGCGGCTCTCGCACAATCTGTCCCTTACGTGCGTGAAGTGTCGTTATCGGCGGATGCTGGAGTAGACCCGCATTTAACTCCCGGATGAATTCCTCTGGAGGAGCCAAACCTGCTTCAATATGCAGAACGGCATCTCGCAGCCGTTCCCGGAATGCGATCAGATCCTTAAGAAAAACGGCGGCTTCCGGCGAGTGCCGCCAGCTTCGTATCAAACTCTTCGCTTTTGCGGAACTCACGACTCCTGAAGCGATTAACCACCGCTCAAGCGCTTGAACGTCAGGAAGAAGCTCCATTGGCCCCTGCGCCAGCACCGGTCGGGTGTTCAAAAAATCGAGAATAGGCCTGTTTGCGACGAAGAGAAAACCATCAATCCATTCGCTGGGCTCTTGAGTAGAAGTACGCATGTAATCCCTTCTTCAAAATAATTCACAGAAATCGTAACACCGTTATTGACATTTTTAGCGGTGTTGAATAATCTCATTTTGTCGGCGGACCGGTCGCCCCAATGCTCGCTTCAGAAGGAGAGAGACATGACCACGTTTCAATACGCCACAGTTCGCGGCCTCAAGATGTTCTACCGTGAGGCAGGTTCCAAGGAATCCCCAACAATCGTGCTGCTGCACGGTTTCCCTAGCTCATCGCATATGTTTCGCGACCTGATCCCGCAGCTCGCGGGCAAGTTTCATGTCGTTGCGCCGGATTACATTGGCTTTGGCTACAGCGACGCGCCTCGTGTGAACGAGTTCGAATACACCTTCGATAACGAGGCGGCTTACGTCGAAGATCTTCTGTTCAACGTTCTGCACTTGAAAAAATTTAGCATCTACGTGCAGGACTATGGCGCACCCATCGGGTATCGCATCGCCTTCAAACATCAGGATGCGATCGAAGGCATCATCGTCCAGAATGGAAACGCCTACGCCGAAGGCATTGGCGGAGCCTTCGATCCGATGAAGCCGTTCTGGGCAAATCGAACGGCAGAGACAGAAGCGCCTGTGCGTGCGTTGTTAACCCTCCAGACAACGGTTTTCCAATACACGCATGGCGTGAAGGACGTGAGCCGTATCAGTCCGGACGCCTATACCCTCGATCAGCACTTTCTGGATCGTTCCGGCAACGACGCCATCCAGTTGAATCTACTGCACAACTACCAGGCGAATCTGCCGCACTATGACGACTGGCATACGTTTTTCCGCAACAAGCAGCCGAAAACGTTGATCGTCTGGGGCAGGAACGATCCTTTCTTTACGGTCGAAGGCGCTCAGGCGTATCTGCGCGACATTCCAAAGGCGGAGCTGCATCTGCTCGACACTGGCCACTTCGCACTGGAAGATTCCTGCGACATCATCGCGCAGAAGATCAAGCGCTTCTTCGCCTGAACTCACACCCGATCGCGTCAATTTCTCAAAACATGAGAAGAGGAGAACCATCATGCCAGCATTCAAGAACGCCACTGTCGTTGTAATCCATGGCGCATGGGCCGATGGATCAAGCTGGGAACCGGTCATTCGCCGATTGCAGAGAGAAGGTCTGAACGTTATAGCTGCGCCGATTCCACTCACCTCCCTAAGCGAGGACGCAGCGGCGCTTCGACGGACAATCGCCCGCACCCAGGGGCCCGTGATTGTTGCTGGACACGCATACGCCGGCGCCGTAGTGGGAACTGCAAACGACGAGCGCGTGAAGGCGCTGGTGTATGTTGCGGCTCTCGCTCCGGGAGAGGCCGAAACAGTTGCGGACGTTTTCTATCGCGACGAGTCTCATCCGAAAGCGCCTAAGCTCGCGCCGGATGCGGATGGCTTTATCTGGATGCCCGATGAGAGCTTCGCAGAAGCTTTCGCGCAGAATGCGACAGCTGAGCAAATCGCGCTGTGCCGTTCCGTGCAACGGCCAATTTCGGTGAACAGCATTCAGGAGCCGGTTGATTCGCCTGCCTGGAAAACAAAACCTGCATGGTATTTGCTTGCGGAAGAAGATCGAATGATCAATCCGAAGACGCAGCGTTTTATGGCGGAGCGCATGAAAGCGACGATCCGGTCATTTGCTGTCGACCACACGCCGCTACTGACTGCGCCTGACAAGGTCGCAGACATTATCCGCGAAGCAGCCCAGGCAACATTGGTCTAAAGAGTGGACTGTGGAGATGGGTGCAGGAAAAGATTCGACTCAACAAACCGGTTGCGGAACTTCCCCTGCAGGTCATACCGCTTGAGGATCGCCCGGAAATCCACTACGCGCGGATAATGCGGATCAAGCTGCACAGCCGGCAGCGTGAACAGCTTGCCCCAGTGCGGCCGCGGCGCAAACGGCGCAAGCTGGGCCTCGATCATCGGCAGAACCGCGCGCACTGCAGGCCATTCCGGCTTCCAGGTAAAGTGAATCGCCAGTGACGGCCGTTCGTATGCCATGCTCATCCACAGATGATCGGGAGCAATCGTCCGCAGCTC
>JASIJX010000352.1 GCA_030049955.1 Acidobacteriaceae bacterium | reverse complement strand
CATACGCGGCAAAACACCAGAACGACGCCGCCGAGCGCGAATATCAGGCAGCGCTCGAAGAGTTTCAGTCGCTCACCGCGGATCAAAAGAAATATGTGTTCTTTCCGCCTGAGGACCCGCTAGGGAAGCATTGAGATTCGATCGGCCAGTTATTTCGTTCGTGTGCCATCAAATCAGTTCGGGCGGGAGATCCGCCGCGGCCGGCGCCTGGACGGGGCAGCCGGCCGTATTTGTGTTTGGGCCTTAGCTCTCCGGGCTGTGCGGGCTGTGCGGGCTGTGCCCCGTTCATCGCGTCTTTTGCGATGAGCGGGTCTTCAGCGGACGCTCTGGCAACGATTATTCTAGGAGCATGCCGTACGGCCTGAGGCGATTCCAGCAAGCCGAGTCCCTTCACTTCGTCACGTTCAGCTGTTTTCACCGCTTTCCATTCCTTCAAGAGGCCGGACCCAAGAACACCGTCGAAGCCACATTGGAACAGATTCGGGCACGGCATCAGGCGAGAATCTATGCTTATGTCCTCATGCCGGAGCACGTCCATCTGCTGATCAACGAGCCGCCCTCAATCCTTCTGGCGCAGTTCTTGAAAGCCCTAAAGCAGATGACCTCCCGTAAGCTGAAAGGCGATCGCGTACGGTTCTGGCAGCAGCGCTACTTTGACAGCAACGTCCATGGCGAAAAAGCCCGCTCGCAAGTGATCCGCTACATCCACCGCAACCCGGTCAAGCGTGGACTAGTCGCCAGGCCCGAGCAATACCAATGGAGCAGCTTTAACCACTACGCCACCGGCCTTCGAGGCGTAGTGGAAATCGAGTCGGAATGGACCGCGAATCTTCGCGGCCCACTCATCGCTATAAAGCTGCGATGAATGGGGCACAGCGTTCTATCCTGTTCGGCGAGGCGGGAAGAGGACCAATAACTGGGCCACCTGCCCACTGTTCGGATCAAAACTTACTGCTTTAGTTTTTCCCACCAAGTTAATGGCCGAACGAAGAGGATCACTTGTCCAGGCTGCTGCGGAAGTGTGACTTTACCACATGAGTTTGGCGAAACATAGCCGTGCTGAAGTATCTCCGTCGTCGAGAACTGTTCTAACCTTAGCCACGAGTAATTTGATCCTCCTGATCCACACAATACATAAGGAGTGTTAATTCGGAAAAACTCATTGTAGTTCGCGATAGGATGCTCCACAACGATAGATCCGCGACCATTCGAGTAGTTTGGAATGTTTACTTCGCTGGCATTGACGGTTAGTTGTAGTCGAGCAACGCCGTTCCTATCAGTTGGTATCGCGATTGCTTCTTTACGTTCTGTCCCTACCCATACATTCACATAAGAGGACGCCCCCACTATAGGCCGTCCGCTCCGCCCATCCACCAACTTGATTTCGAGCGTTTGTGCGGAGAGAGACGCCCCATACAAGAACAGGAAAAGTAACACTATAAATTTGACAATACCGAAGGGGCGGTGGCCAGGTTTAAGCTCTCGCGACCGAGCGTCCTGTAAAGAACGGGGGTGCCCCGTCCTAGCTCCGCTAGGGCGGGAGCCGAAACTGTCGGCTAGAATGCGGCCATACCACCGAGCCTTCAGCGGCTCCATCAGAACGGGCACTTTCAAACTCACCTACTCCTCTCGGCGATACACCGTCCGCGTCTTCTCCGCATGACGCTCCAGCGCCAGCTCAATCAGACGCGTAATCAGCTCACGATAGCTGATGCCTGTCGCCTCCCACAGCTTGGGGTACATGCTGATCTGCGTAAACCCGGGCAGCGTGTTCACCTCGTTCAGGTAGATGCGCCGCCTGCCGCCCGGCTCCATCAGGAAGTCCACGCGCGCAAGCCCCGCAAGATCGCACGCCTTGAACGCCGCGACGGCCATCTCGCGGATTTTCTTGGCCTCGGCCTTCGTCAGCTTTGCCGGAATCACCGGCACGGACCCTTCCGACAAATACTTCGCTTCGTAGTCGTAGAACTCCTTGCCGGGAATAATCTCGCCCACCACGCTGGCCTTCGGATCATCATTGCCTAGCACGGCAACCTCCAGCTCGCGCGCGCGCCCCGATTTTCCGCCTACGCCTTCTTCGACGATCAGCTTGCGGTCGTACTTCGCCGCCAGCTCCAGCGCCGGTCCCAGCTCCTTGCGATCGTGCGCCTTGCTGATGCCCACCGACGAGCCCAGGTTCGCCGGCTTCACAAACAGCGGATACTTGAGCTTGGCTTCAACGCGCGCGATCGCCTTGCGCGGCGACTTTTCCCACTCCGGGCGCAGCAGCGTAACGTGCTTCACAATCGGCAGCCCGGCCTGCGCGAACAGCCGCTTCATCGCGTCCTTATCCATGCCGGCCGCCGAGCCCAGCACGCCCGAGCCCACGTAAGCGATGCCGGCCAGCTCGAACAGCCCCTGAATCGTCCCGTCCTCGCCAAACGTGCCGTGCAGCACCGGAAAGACGACATCGAGGGACTCGCCGTCCAAGCGGTCCTTTTTCACGAGCTCCTTGCTAACACCCGGCTCCGGCGCCAGCAGCGTGGGAATGCCTTCATGCAGCAGCCGCGCACCCGGCGTGGCCTCGGGGTCGCCCGCGCGCAGGCGACGAACCGCCGTGCTGCTGTTGCCTTCCAGCAGACCATGTGCATCGGCCGCAGCCAGCCATCGGCCTTCCTTGGTAATGCCAATTGGCGTCACATCGAATTTGTTTCGATCAATCGCTTTCAATATGGAAGCGGCGGAGAGCAGCGAAACCTCGTGCTCGCCGCTGCGCCCGCCAAACAGAATCCCCACCCGGAGTTTGCGTGTCATCTCTTCGATTTTAGGCTTGGCGGCGGGCCGGGCGCCGGCACCCATCGGCCGGAACCGGAGTCTTTCCTCGGCCAAAGTGATTCCCGGAACGGAATCGCTCTCTAGATGAACAAAACCTGCCGCCCGAATCATCTCGCCGTATACTGGTGCGGGCCGTGAACCCTTCAAGGAGCTACCGCCATGAAAATCTTCGCGATCGCCTTGCTCGCGGCTGCTGCTGGTACGGCCGCGGCCCAGCCGTCGAAACCCATGCAGATGCCTCCGATGAATGCCGGCTCGCGAGCCGGCGAGCATCTAGGCACGGTATCGTTTCCGGTCTCCTGCTCGGCCTCCGTGCAGGCATCGTTCAACCGCGCGGTCGCCCTGCTGCATGATTTCTGGTATGCCGAGGCACAGGCGCAGTTCGAGCGCATTGCCGCCGCCGATCCGGGTTGCGCCATGGCGCATTGGGGCGTCGGCATGAGCGTCTTTCACCAGATATGGGAACGGCCCGAC
>JASIJX010000351.1 GCA_030049955.1 Acidobacteriaceae bacterium | reverse complement strand
CACGCCGCTGTAACGCGGCGGCGGCACAAAGCCCTTCATCGGGCCTTCCTTGGTCTTGGGATACGCCTGGCCGATCTTGCCGGAGCCATGAGCCTGGAGGCGCTGCGCGGCACGCCCGCTGCGTTTGACATGAGCATCCATAAGCTGCGGCCTCACGCCGGCCAGCTTGCCGTAGCGGAGCATCTGCTGCACCTCGTCGCCGGCTCGGAGATTCGCGAGTCGCACCGTACGCACGACACGCGCGTGCAGGACGCCTACTGCCTGCGCTGCATGCCGCAGGTACACGGCGCCGTGCGCGACGTGCTGGGTCATGTCACTGGAATTCTCAAAACCGAATCCGGCGCTGTCACCGACAATCCCCTTGTTTTTCCAGATCACGCGTCCGAAACTCAAAATCACGGAGCGGTGCTGTCAGGCGGCAACTTCCACGGCGCGCCGCTCGCCTACGCCTTCGATTACGCCGCCATCGCGCTTGCCGATCTCGGCGGCATCACCGAGCGGCGCATCGACCGGCTGCTCAACCCCGACATCAACGAAGGGCTGCCGGCGTTTCTATCGCCGCACGCAGGTTTGTCTTCCGGCTTCATGATGGCGCAGATCGTCTCCGCCGCTCTCATCAACGAGTGCCGGGTGCTGGCTGCGCCTGCTTCGTGCGGCAGCATTCCCACCAGCGGCGGCAAGGAGGATCACGTCTCCATGGGCATGACGGCGGCGCTCAAGCTGCGGCAGGTTGTCGCGAACATCGAGCGCATCGTGGCCATCGAGCTGATGTGCGCCGCGCAAGGCCTCGAATTCCGTCTGCCGCTGCGCTCGAGCGAAGCACTGGAGCGCGCGCGACAGACAGTGCGCAGCGTGGTTCCGCGCCTCGAAGAAGATCGCAGCCTCGGCGCGGAGATCGAAGCGCTGGCCTCGGCCTTGCGGGAAGGCGCTTTCGCAGAGTGGTGCGAGTAGAACGGTGCACAGCTACTTCACGCTGAGGTCGCCATCCGCATCCACCACCAGCGCATCGCCCTCAATCACGATTGAATGAATCTTCAGCCGGTCGAGGCTCACCTTGTAACCGGACGTGGCCGTCGAGCCGGCAAGCGCCTTGCGCAGCAGGTCGGCCGCATTCACGCGCATGCTCGAGGGGATCTGGTGGCGCAGGAACGGCATCAGAAGAAAATTCAATTCCCTCTGATTTGAAATTCTGTCGATGTGCGCATCGCGGAAGCCGATGGTTTCTCCTTCGGCTTCCGGAGTGAACGACACCTCGGCCGGCTCGGTAAGCGAGAAGCCCACGCACGATCCGGCCATCCTGCGGCCCATGCGCGCGCTGGTTTTCATTCGCACTACGATACGGTCCTGCTCAAAACTCAGTTGCGGATCCTGAGCGTAGGTGTAGCAGGCAGATTGCGCGTTACCTTTAAGGTAGTAACGACCTTCAGGCCCTGCAAAGAGCTGCTGCTTGAGCGTGCGCTCAAGCGCGTCGCGGCTCACCGTAAGCTCAACGGCGCGCGCCTGCCAGGAAAGACTGGCAGCAAGAAAGACAACGACGGTCAGCCTGAGCCAGAATGTTGACATAATGGTATCGTCCCATTGTGACGTGGTACCGGTCACTTCGGCCTGTGCAGAAGTGGTACAAAATAGCCGCACCATCGGTTGGGGTTTCGATGCAAACTAAAGAAATCTAATAACTTATCCTGATTGGCAGAAACTCCGTGCTGCCTCGTCAAGGGTGCACATTTCTATTGATTTTTGAAGAAAATATCCCTAAAATAAGACTAAAGTTTCCTCTGGAGTCACCACTCTCCCAGGCCCGCGTTCAGAGGAATTCAGAGCAAATCACCCTTCCTAAGGAACAGAAACTAATGGCAAAGCGTCGTGGAAATCCGAACTGGGGCAAGCCGGAGCCCATTGGGCCGGTTGTGCCCACCGTTACCTCCTTCGAGCAAATCGTGAAGGAGTTCAAGCTGCCTCCGGATCAGTACATTCGGTCGACCCGCCTGCGCGAGTGGGCTCGCCGGAACAAGAACTCGAAGTACATTCCTGAGGCGCTTCTCGAAGCGTGGGGTTTTGAGATCGAATCCACGTTGTAAGTTCTGCTTCCACAGCCAGTGATCCTCGCAAAAGCGCCGCGCATGCGGCGCTTTTGCTGTTTGTAATGGACATAGGAGAAAATTAACGAGAATCGAAAAGCACTATGCCGCACGGCCCACGCAATTTCGAGCCCCCGTTCACTGACGTGCCAGGCGCGCTCGCCGACATCCGCGCCGGCCACATGGTAATCGTGGTCGACGATGAAGACCGCGAAAACGAGGGCGACCTTACGCTTGCCGCCGAGTTCGTCACGCCTGAGGCCATCAACTTCATGGCCCGTTACGGCCGCGGCCTCATCTGCCTCACGCTCACTGAGGAGCGAGCCGACCATCTGCGCCTCTTTCCCATGACGCAGCAAAACTCCTCGCGCTTCGGCACTGCATTCACTGAGACCATCGAAGCCCGCGAGGGCGTAACCACAGGCATCTCAGCCGCCGACCGCGCACACACCATCCGAACCGCCATCGACCCCCGCTCTACGGCTACCGATCTCGCCCGCCCCGGCCACGTCTTCCCGCTGCGCGCTCGCCGCGGCGGCGTGCTGGTGCGCGCCGGGCAAACTGAAGCCTCCGTCGATCTCGCCCGCATGGCCGGCCTGAATCCATCCGGCGTCATCTGCGAAATCATGCGCGACGACGGCGAGATGGCCCGCATCCCGGACCTGATTCCCTTCTGCCGCGAGCACGGGCTCAAAATCCTTACCGTCGCTGAGCTCATCCGCTACCGGCTGCGCCATGAGCGCTACATCGTCCGCGCCGGCGAAAGCCGCATCCAAACGCGCTACGGAGAGTTCCGCATGATCGCCTATGAGAGCGAAGTGCAGGGCGGCGAAAGCCACATCGCGCTTGTCTGTGGAGATCTGGTCCGCGGCGATCTGTGCCCGCACAGTCCAGCGTTTTTTGAAGGCGCACAGGGCACATCAGCTAACGGCGGCTCGCAGCTCGCGAGCGATGAGCCGGGCGACTCAACCGCGTCCGCACCCTGCACGCACCCCGTGCTGGTCCGCGTGCACACGCGCTGCACTGCCGGCGACATCTTCGGCGCCGACTGCCACTGCCGCGAAATCCTCGATCAATCCATGCGCATCATCGCCGAAGCGGGTTGCGGCGTGATTCTGTATCTGCACAATACCTCGCGTGGCTTCGAAATCGAACGCTCTCCCGCGCAAGCTTTCGATCCAGGCGGCGCTGCGGTTCCGGCGGAAAAGGCCGTTGCTGAATCCGGCCGCATCATCCTGCACCAGGAGCTGCGCTCGCGCGAAGGCTCCCAGGCCCGCAGCGGCCGCATCCTGCGCGCCATCGGCCTCGGCGGACAAATCCTGTCGGACCTCGGCATCCACCGCATCCGCCTGCTCTCGAACACGCCCATGCACATTCCCGCCCTCGAAGGCTTCGGCCTCGAAATCGTCGAGCAGGTGCCGATCCCTATTGAGGAATGCACGCGCGTCACCTCCGCGTAGAACTTCTTCACATCATAAGCACCACGCGGAACTCCGCCTTGCCGCTCATCATCCTTTGAAAGATGCGGGCTGCACAGGCTGCTCTTAGGGCGCTGGCTCGTCGGAACAGGGGGAGATCGCATGCGAATGACCTTGCCGATGACGTTTCATGATTTGGAACTCGGTAAGCGCGTCTCCGATACAGAAGCGTACGATTAAGGCGTGCTTGCGGCTAAGTCCCGCTTGCAGCGCAATCCCAGAAAAAAGCCAGGCTCGATGAGGAGTATGGGGCCGTGAGAGTTTTCAAATTCAAATATGAGACTGTAATGCGATTCTTGCTTACGGCGGTCGTCTGCGGTGTGCTTCCAGCCCACGGTCAGCAATACTCGGGCGACCAGGGGTCCATGGGGAAAGTAGCTCAGCAGATTCCGTCTTATCTGAAACACGCCGGAATCGAGCAGCACCTCAACAATCCGTTGCCCTTGAATGCTGTCTTTACGGATGAGCAGCGCACCACTGCCCCCCTCGGGCACTGGATAGGCAAGGCGCCCGTCATTCTGGTAATGGTGTATTACAAGTGCAGGTCTCTGTGCCCCGAGGTTCTAAACGGGCTCGCAGCGGCCCTTAAGGACTCCCGCTTAGTACCTGGCAAGGATTACGACGTCATTACAGTTAGCATTGATCCGGGCGATTCGCCATCGGACGCGGTCCCCGAAAAGGCCAGATTCGTCCGCGATGTCGGGCTTTCAGGAATCGATAAGGCTACGCATTTTCTGACCGGGAATGAAGCAAGCATCAAAGCGATCTCTGATGCAACAGGATTTCACTTCGTCCGCGTGCCTGGTCCAGATGGTCGAATGGATCAGTTTGCTCACCCAACCGTCATTATGTTCGCCACACCGGACGGGCGACTTTCAAAGTATATTGCGGGAGCCGAATATCAACCAACGGACTTGCGTTTGGCGATCCTTGACGCCTCTCAACGCAGGATCAGTAATCCTACCGATCTGATTCTTCTCTACTGCTGCAGTTACGACCCGGTGTCGGGCACGTATTCTGTGGCCGTGCTTCGAGTTTTGAGTATTGCTGGTATGGTTACGCTGATCGTGATAGCAGGCATGATCTGGTTGTTGACGAGGAAACCCCAAAGCCGTAAGCCTATCTAAATGTGAGCGGCCGCACTGCCCTTTGGCAATCAGTTGCGGATATCGAGATTCTTCGCCACTAATCTCTGACGGCTGGCCTACCACCCCAGCACGTAAGCAAACATCAGCGGCGCCACGATGCTCGCATCGCTTTCCACGATGAACTTTGGAGTCTTCTCGCCCAGCTTGCCCCAGGTGATCTTCTCGTTCGGCACGGCGCCTGAGTACGATCCGTAGCTCGTGGTCGAGTCGGAAATCTGGCAGAAGTATGCCCATAGCGGAACGTTATCGCGCTGCAGGTCCTGGTGCAGCATGGGCACCACGCAGATGGGAAAATCACCCGCGATGCCGCCGCCGATTTGGAAAAATCCCAGCGGCGTTTTTGCCGTGGTATTGGTGTACCACTCCGCCAGTTCCATCATGTACTCGATGCCGGTGCGCACCGTGTGCACCTTCTTCACATCGCCAGTGATGCAATGGCCGGCATACATATTGCCGAGCGTCGCATCTTCCCAGCCGGGCACGAACATGGGCAGGTTCTTCTCGGCCGCGGCCAGCAGCCAGCTATCTTTGGGATCGATCTGGTAAGACTTTTTGAGCTTGCCAGAGAGCAGAATCTTGTACATGAACTGGTGCGGGAAATACCGCTCGCCAGCCTTGTCCGCCTTCACCCACTCCTCGAGCACTTCGCTCTCGATGCGCCGCATCGCTTCCATCTCGGGAATGCAGGTGTCGGTGACGCGGTTCATGTGCCGCGACAGCAGCCCGGCTTCGTCAGCGGGCGTCAGGTCGCGGTAGTGCGGCACGCGCTCATAAAAATCGTGCGCCACCAGGTTGAACACGTCCTCTTCCAGATTCGCGCCCGTGCAGCAGATGCCGTGAACCTTATCCTGCCGGATCATCTCGGCGAGCGAAAGACCCAGCTCCGCCGTGCTCATCGCGCCGGCGATCGTCACAAACATCTTTCCGCCGTCGGCGAGCAGCTTCTTGTAACCCTCGGCTGCATCAATCAGTGCTGCTGCATTGAAATGGCGGTAATGGTGCTTGATAAAAGAAGAAATAGTGCTCATTCCAGGCGGGCTCCAATTTTTAAGCTAACACAGTGAATCTGGCGGGGCTGTGCGTGTGAAGCCGAGAAATGGCAAAACAAATGCGATGGATTGCAGCGGATTACACTAGGGAAAAACGTCGCAAAGGTGAAGCATGGCAGAGACGAAAAGTACGGTAGACGCGCCTGACTGGTCTACAATCCCTGCGCCGGCCGATGATGGGGCAGCGCGCCACCTTCCTGGGGCACGAGTGCCGTTCCTTTCGCTGCATGCGACCACAGGACACGAGATCAACCTGGCGGCATTACGTGGCCGTATGATCGTCTACGCCTATCCACGCACTGGTCGACCCGGCGTCGACAACCCACCGGGCTGGGACCTGATACCGGGCGCGCGGGGCTGTACGCCCCAAAGCTGTTCGTTCCGTGATCATTTTGCGGAATTGAAGAAGCTGGGTGTCCAGCATCTTTTCGGCCTCTCTACGCAGGAACCGGACTACCAGCGCGAAGCGGCAGAACGTCTGCATCTGCCCTTCCCGATCCTCTCGGACGAACACCTGAAGCTCACCCACGCAATGATGCTGCCTACCTTCGAGACAAGCGGGATGACGCTTCTGAAGCGGTTCACGCTGGTTATTGATGATGGCGTCGTAAAACACGTTTTTTATCCGGTGTTCCCGCCGGATCGAAGCGCTGCCGACGTTATCGACTGGCTGGCCCGGCAGTCCTAGCGTGGTCTGCAAGAAGCGCATCATGTTCAGGGAAGGCTGCGAGGAAAATGGCTTTGCCAAGATGCTCACGAGCGCGCTTCCTCGCGCACATCGAACCCAAGCTCGACGAGTTTGTCGATGGAATCTTTAGCCGATGTGTGCAGAACGAAGATACCGCCGGCCTGCTCCCATAAATCCTTGTAGCGCAGATAGTCATCGACGAGCACATCGCCCGGATGCGCCATGTGGCGAAACTTTTCGCGGGAGGCACAGGTAATGACCGGCACGCCGGGAAAATACTCGTGTGCCCATGCAATCTTCTGCGGCTGCGACCACTGGCCACGCGGGCAGCCGGTGAGGATGGTGGGCTTAAGGTGGGAAACAGCGCGGTAGAGTTCGAGCGCGTCGGCAACCAGCGGCAGGCGGCGGTAAAAATCGTCTGTTGTACGGATGCGCCGCCAGAACTCCTTGGTCCCAAGCTTTTCTTCAGCAGCGCGCGATTCCATGCCGAAGAGCTGCTGCGCTGCAAAATCGAAATCCGCCAGTACGCCGTCGCAGTCGAGGAACAGGTGTCTCATGAATCAGAATAGCAGGGAGGCTCGCCGCACGGCCTACCGCAGACTCTCCACCGGCGCCGGATCCATATCGGCGTAGTCCTGGTTTTCGCCGCCCATGCCCCAGCAAAAGCTATACGCGCGCGTGCCCACGCCGGAGTGGATCGACCATCCGGGCGAAACGACGATGTCCTTATCGGCCAGCACCAGATGCCGCGTCTCCGCCGGCGGGCCCATCAGATGAAACACGCGCGCGCCAGCGTCGAGATTGAAGTACATATAAATCTCCGAGCGGCGCATGTGCGTGTGTGGCGGCATGGTGTTCCAGTTGCTGCCCGGATGCAGGTGCGTCACGCCCATCACAAGCTGGCAACTGCGCGCGCCTTCGAGATGGATGTACTTATAAATCGTCCGCTTGTTGCAGGTCTCGACAGACCCGAGTTCCGTCGGCTGCGCGTCCTGCTTGCGCACCAGCGTTACCGGGTAAGCCGCGTGCGCAGGATAGCTGAGCAGATAAAAAAGAGCCGGCGCACTCTTATCCCCACCCTTTTTTGTCGACGCAAAGCGCACGTCGGCATTACCCCGCCCGATATAAAGCACATCGAGATTGTCGAGCTCGTACCGCTGCCCTCCGACCACGACCGTTCCGCTGCCGCCGACGTTCAGCACGCCCAGCTCGCGGCGCTCAGTGAAATAGCCAGCTCGCAGATCTGGATCGGTAGGCAACGCCAGTTCCTTGGCCAACGGCGCAGCGAAGCCCGCGACAGCTCGATCGAGATCGACATAGGCAAGATGAATCTTGCCGGGCTCGTACAGCTCGTTGAGCAGAAACGTCCCGCGCAATTCTTCGGTGGTCATGCGCGGGTATCGAACCGGGTCCGCCATCAAAACGGTCTTCATGCTTATTGCGCTCCTGTAGGCTCGTTGAGATCATGAAACATCATTCTATCGGCTGGCCGCGCCCTAACTCGTGTCTTGCCTGCGCTTCCCGGCAGTTCACCCAAACCTCACAACACGTCTCACCGCGCCAAACAGTGGCGGCCATCGTCTATTCTTAATACTCAAGCATCCGGAGGTTCCCCAATGCTTCCGTCCATTCTTGTCGCGCCCTCAGCAGTCACCCCACTCGAAGAGCTTGCCAACGCGCTCGACCAGGTGGGCCCGCTGCACGGACTTCCCTTCGAAGACCGGCTGTGGCTGGCGAGCCATGGGCAGGAGTACCATGCCAATCCGGGTGAAATCCTGTTTGAAGAAGGCGCGCCGGCCGAGCACATGGTCGTCCTGCTCACCGGCGAAATCCATGTGCGCCGCCAGCACGGAGGCGCAAGCGCGCTGTTCATCGGCCGCACTGCGCAATTGACCGGCTTGCTGCCTTTCTCGCGGATGAAGAGCTACGGCGGGCAGGGCACGGCGGTTTCTCATGTATGGGCGCTGCTCATTCCCGCCACGCTGTTTCCGGAGATGCTCAAGGCCATCCCATCGATGACGCCGCGCGTAGTAGCCACACTGCTTGATCGCGTGCGCGAGGTCACGCGCATCGAGCAGCAAGCGGAAAAGCTTTCGGCCCTGGGCAAGCTTGCCGGCAACTTGGCCCACGAGCTGAACAACCCGGCCAGCGCCGCGCAGCGCGCCGCCGCTAATCTCGTCATAGCGCTGAGCGAGAACCGCCGCAACCGGTTCAAGCTCGTCGACCTCTGCCTCAGCACAGAGCAGATCGCCAGGCTGCAGGCGTGGGAGGACAAGATTCTTCGCCGGCCGGAAGCTAAGCCGAGCGACGCCACATCGCTTATCGGCAACGAAGAGGCGATCCGCTACTGGCTCGCAGGGGCCGGCGCAGAGGATCCCGCATCCATTGCCCCTCCACTCGCCGAGCATGGTGTCACCGCCGCCGATCTGGAGGAGTTCCGCAACACCGTGGGACCGCACGACGCCGCAGTGTCGCTCGAGTTCTTCGCGCGCTATCTGCGCTCTTCGCGCGCCGCCGATGCGCTGCTGAACGCCACTGCCCGCATCTCGGAGTTGATTGAGGCCATCAAGGACTATTCCAACATGGACCGCGCGCCCATTCAGGACGTGGACGTGCCGGCGGGTTTGGACGCGACGCTGCAGATGTTCGGCTCGCGATTGAACAACGTAAAGGTAGAGCGGCAGTACGAGCCCACGCTGCCGCGCATCAGCGCCTACGGCGCGGAGCTGAACCAGGTGTGGTCGGCGCTGATTGAAAATGCTCTGGATGCCATGGCCAACCGCGGCCGGTTGCGCGTGGCCTGCCGCCATGAGGCCGATATGCTGCTCATCGAAATTGAAGACTCCGGCCCGGGCATCCCACAGGATTTGCAGGAGCGCATCTTCGAGCCGTTCTTCACCACCAAGCCGCCGGGCCGCGCGCTCGGCCTCGGCCTCGATGCTGCCATGCGCATCGTGCGCAAGCACCGCGGCCACATCAACGTCAGCTCCTCGCCGGGCAGCACCTGCTTCCGCGTGCGCCTGCCCATCGAGCAGTTCCAGGCGTATTAGAAACAGGGAATAGGGATCAGTGAACAGGTCACCGGCTTGCTGCAACCGCATGAATCTCCGGCGTGCGCACGTGCTCGGGGCGAACGCCGATGCCAACGACACGCGCAACAAAGCTTTGCGCGCCGGGGATTTTCGCCACGACCTTGATGAACAACGGCGGCTTCATCGCGCCGCGCTGGCGAAACACCCACTGCAGGCCGTTGTGAACAGCGCGTTGCATGGTCTGCGTGGCAATGGCTGGAAACGCTCTGCGCTTTTGAACCGCAGGCAGCAGCGGGTCCGGATTCCTGCCCTCTTGCAGAGTTTCAGCAAGCAGGTTCGCCGTCGCAACCGCATCCTGAATGGCCAGGTTGATGCCCACCCCGAAGACAGGCGACATGGCGTGAGCGGCGTCTCCGATGCAAAGCAGTCCCGGCCTCGACCATTGCCGCAGATGGTTGATCTGCACCGAGAGCAGCTTGACCTGATCCCAGCTTTCGATCTCCTCCACCCGATCGCCGAGCGCGGGCACCATTCGCGCAATCGTCTCGCGGAACGCCGGAAGGCCCTGTTGCTGCACGGCGGGGAACGAGTCTTTCGCGATCAGCAGGCCCGCCTGATAGTAGTCGCCGCGGTCGATCAGGATGAGGAACCTGCCGTAGTTGACATTACCCAGCACCTGCTCGCCAGGGTCTGTCGACCGGCGGCTTAGCCGGAACCAGAGGACATCGATAGGAACCCCGATCTCCCGCACCGGCAGATTGGCCCGCGCGCGCATGGTGGAGTGGCGGCCGTCGCAAGCCACAACCAGCCGCGCTTCAATGCGCCGCTCGCCCTCGGGAGTGTTTACAATTACGCCGCCGACTCCACCATCCCGTTCGATGAGGTCCGTGGCCTCATGCTCCACGAGCAGGCTGAAACCGGGATATGCGCGAGCTTTGCCCGTGAGGAAGTTTAGAAAGTCCCATTGCGGCATCAGCACGATGTACGGCGTATCGATCTTCAGCTTCTTCAGTGAAGCCATCTCGAAAGTCTGTCCTCCGAAAACCGCGCGCCCGGCGTCGATGCGCCGATGCGGCTGCCTGAGAAAGTCGTCGAGAATACCGAGCTCCCCCATCAGGTGCAGCGTGGAGGGGTGAACGGTGTCGCCGCGGAAGTCGCGGAAGAAGTCCTTGTGTTTTTCGAGGACTGTCGCCTGAACGCCAGCGCGCGCCAGCAGAAACCCCAGCATGATGCCGGCGGGCCCTCCGCCGACGATGCAGCATCCCGTCTGCACTGGTTCCATTCGGGCTCCGTCTGCGTTCGGGAAAAATTGCCTTGAAAAGACGAGGCAGAACCGGTGTTCTGTTCCCTGTTCCCTGCTTCCCTACTTCTCCACTTCCACGCCCCGCCAGAAGGCCACGTAGCCTTTGAGCTTGCGCGCAGCGGGCTTGGGGTCGGGATAGTACCAGGCTGCGTCCTGGTTGTCCTGTCCGTCGATCACCAGGCTCATGTACCGCGCCTGGCCCTTCCACGGGCAGGTGGAGGTGGTGCTGCTGGGCCGGAAATACTCGCGTCTAATGCTGGATTCGGGAAAGTAGACGTTCCCTTCCACCTCGATGGTGTCGTTGCTTTCGGCAATCACTTTGCCGTTCCAGAGTGCTCGTGCCATGGGGATACCGGTATCCGCGCCTTGCGGCGCACCTAAATAGACGCGCCACAAGGGCATCGGATACGACACTAGCAGAGATTGCACAGTATGGCGAGTCCCTGCACAGGAGGAGGTCCGTGCGGGGAACCTTAAAAGAGACTACGTAGCTGCTTGCTGTGTGGCTGTTATTTCGCGATCCAACTTGCAGCCTAGTTGCGCTGCATGCGTCGCGGCTCTATTTCGCGGCCCTACTTTGCAGCTTCGATCGAATCGATATGCACGCTCTTGTTTGCCGCATTCTCGGTTGTCTTCACCGTCACCCTGTCACCGTAGAAGGCTTTCACGGCGTCAGGATTATCGATTGCCCAGACGTTCTTCTTGGCGTCGACGAAGACCGGTTTCATGCCGCTCTCAATGCATTTCTTCACGCATTCCGAGCCCGAACCGGCGTGCTTGGCCCCGCACATCGAGTCAGAAATCCAGCCGGTGCTGGTCGTGTTCGCCGCCTGGGCCGCCAGAACTCCCAGTGAAAAAACTGCCGCAAGCACAGCAATTACACGCTTCATGGGAACCTCCATGGAACTTCGGAAAAACACTATATCACGCCCTTTCGGGGCCAGTTGTCACAGGAATTTCATTGTAAGCCCTGGGTCACCTGGCCGGCTGGTTTCGCATCCCCTCCACCCGCTTCTGAACAGCCTCGTACCGCTGCGCAGCAGTAGCAAAACGGCTCACCAGCTCAGAGGTTTTCGTCAGGAACACGGGGTACTTTTCACGGATCACTTCCAGGATAGGCGCGAACTTTGCCAGCAGGAACAATCCCTCGGCGTTGCAATCCACAAACAGCTCGGCCGAAAGCGTGCCATGCAGCACCAGGGCCGCCGCCATCTCCCAGTAGCTGACCACCTGCCGCAGCCACGCACTGTGCGGATCGGTGGGATTCTCCGCCACGGCAAAGTAATCTCCCGCAGTGCACGGCCAGAACTGGCCTATGACCCAGGCTCGCGCCTCGCGCAGCACCGCCTCGGTGCGCAGCTCATAGAGTTTGAGGATGATCCCGGCGTCTGCCGGCGTGGCGAGCATCTTTTCCATGGGCGTCTCCGTGGCCCATGGTAACAGTTCGGGCGCAGGTGGCAGGAGGCCTTGCCAGTCTCGGCGGTGGCGCCGCTCTG
>JASIJX010000350.1 GCA_030049955.1 Acidobacteriaceae bacterium | reverse complement strand
CCGCCGCACGCACGATATGAATACAGCCAACTGGGTTCCCGATCTGTTCATGGAGCGAGTAGAGGCAGACGGCGATTGGACGCTGTTTTCGCCCGACGAGACGCCCGACCTGCACGACCTCTACGGCAGCGCCTTTGCCGAACGCTACACGCACTATGAGGAGAAGGCGAAGCGCGGCGAAATCCGGGTGACACGTTCGGTGCGCGCCCGCGACTTGTGGCGCAGAATGCTGACCATGCTCTTTGAAACCGGGCATCCATGGATCACGTTCAAAGACCCCTGCAATCTGCGTTCGCCGCAGCAGCACGCCGGCGTGGTGCATTCCTCAAACCTCTGCACCGAGATCACGCTGAACACCAACAGCCGGGAGATCGCTGTCTGCAATCTCGGTTCCATCAACCTTGCAAATCATGTAACAGAGTCGGGCATCGACGAAGAGCGCCTCGCGCGGACCGTGAAGACAGCCATGCGGATGCTCGACAACGTGATCGATATCAACTTCTACACGGTTCCGGAGGCGCGCCACTCGAACCTGCGCCATCGGCCGGTGGGGCTCGGCCTCATGGGCTATCAGGACGCGCTCTACACGCTGCGCATTTCCTTTGCCTCGGGCGCGGCTGTGCGCTTCGCGGACGAGAGCATGGAGCTGATCAGCTTCCATGCCATTTCGGCATCGGTCGATCTGGCTGCGGAGCGCGGGCGCTACGCAACGTTTGAGGGATCGCTGTGGAGCAAGGGCATTCTTCCTATCGATTCGGTTGAACTGCTCGAGAAAAATCGCAATGCCGAATTGCAACTCGACCGCTCATCGAAGCTCGACTGGTCCGGCCTGCGCGAGCGCGTGAAAACCATCGGCATGAGGAACTCCAATACGATGGCCATCGCGCCCACGGCTACGATCTCAAACATTTGCGGCGTCACGCAGTCGATCGAGCCGACCTATCAAAATCTCTTTGTCAAATCCAATATGTCCGGGGACTTTACCGTTGCGAATGCGGCACTGGTTCACGACCTGAAGCGCCGCGGCCTGTGGGACGAGGTGATGGTCAGCGACCTGAAGTATTTCGACGGTTCTCTCGGAGCCATCGACCGCGTACCCGAGGACCTGAAGCAGTTGTATGCCACATCCTTCGAGATCGAGCCTACCTGGCTTATTCAGGCAGCGGCGCGTCGCCAGAAATGGATCGATCAGGCGCAGTCCCTGAATCTCTACATCGCGCAGCCGAGCGGCAAAAAGCTCGATCACCTGTATCGCGAAGCATGGCGGTCAGGGTTGAAGACGACGTATTACCTGCGCTCGCGCAGCGCCACGCATGTCGAGAAGTCGACGCTAAAGCGCACCGATGGCAAACTGAATGCTGTTTCTCTGGAAGCGGCGCCGAAGATGTGCGCCATCAACGATCCGACCTGCGAAGCGTGCCAGTAATACGCCGCCCCAGCCCGAGAGGAGAAACTGATGCTTGACTGGACTGAATCGCTGGAAGAGGTACCAACGGAATTGGTTCTAACGCCGCCCATGCCCCGCGAAGATTCCGATTCCACGGGTCTTGGCGAGATCGCGCGCGGTGCAGCGCGCGTGCGCGTCGACGACAAGGCCATGATCAACTGCCGCGCCGACGTGAATCAATTGCTGCCGCTGAAGTACCGCTGGGCCTGGGAAAAATATCTCTCGGCATGCAGCAATCACTGGATGCCTACCGAGATTTCGATGCAGGCCGATATTGCGCTCTGGAAGAACCCGAACGGCCTGAGCGCGGAGGAGCGCCGCACGATCAAGCGCAACCTCGGCTTCTTTGCTGCCTCTGAATCACTCGTCGCCAACAACATTGTGCTGGCAATCTACCGCCATCTTACCAACCCGGAGTGCCGCCAATACCTGCTGCGCCAGGCCTTCGAAGAGGCCGTTCATACGCATACTTTTCAATACATCGTGGAGAGCCTTGGCCTCGACGAGGGCGAACTCTTCAACATGTACCGCGAAGTTCCTTCCATCACGGATAAAGCTGCCTGGGCCATTCAATATACCCAGCATCTCAGCGATCCCACCTTTGCCACCGGTTCGGTCGCGGCTGACCGCGCTTTCCTGCGCGATCTCATCGCGTTCTACGTCGTTTTCGAAGGCATGTGGTTCTATACCGGCTTTGCGCAGATCTTGTCGCTCGGCCGCCGGAACAAGATGGTGGGCATCGCCGAACAATATCAATACATCCTGCGCGACGAATCCATCCACCTGAACTTCGGTATCGACGTCATCAATCAGATACGGATCGAAAACCCGCATCTGTGGAATGATTTATTCGAGGCAGAAGCCCGCGAGATGCTCACAACCGCTGCGGAACTGGAGGCCGCGTACGGGCGCGATACGATGCCCAAAGGCTTTCTGGGGCTGAGCGCAGGCCTCTGCGAGGGGTACATGCACTTCATTGCCAACCGGCGCTGCGCCCAGCTAGGTATCGCGCCCGTCTTTCCTGAAACGCAGAACCCTTTCCCGTGGATGTCCGAAGCCATGGATCTCAAAAAAGAGAAGAACTTTTTCGAGACGCGAGTGGTTGAGTATCAGACGGGCGGCTCGCTCGCCTGGGACTAACAAGTGTTT
>JASIJX010000349.1 GCA_030049955.1 Acidobacteriaceae bacterium | reverse complement strand
AAATTGGGCCATTCCCCCGGCTCAGAAGCGACCCGGAAGCGTTATATTCATGCAGTGATCAGATCGATGCGCCATTGAGTGCGACACGAGAGGGAAAGCAAGTCCAATGAGCAGCCAAAAAATATGTGGATGGTGCGGAGAGGATATCGTTTACGAACTCAGCACATCTCTGTGGTTTTCTCGGGACCATGGGTATTATTGCGTAAATGATCCCGATCAAGAGCGGTGCGAGCACAAGCCCAAGCCAATCGAGAACCGCGAATCTAAGCGTCCGAAGTAGGAAAGAGAGAGTGTCCACCCGGGCTCAATGTTTGTGCTTGAGATGGGAGAATCCTACCGGGGAATATACCGGGGACCCCTGGCAGCAAACCGCCGACATCGGGAGCAGCGTGGATAGGCTTAGAAGCAGCATAAACAGTGGTGAGCGAACACTCCACAGTCAATCACAGTGATCAGTAGAAAATTGGCTGTCTTGCTACTCTTAACCGCGCAGGTTGCAGGTTCGGTTCCTACCGCGTCCATCCATCCATCACATCAACAAGTGGCTCCCGAAGTGGCTCTCCCGTTCTTCTCCGCTTAT
The DNA here is from genome assembly GCA_030049955.1 of Acidobacteriaceae bacterium. Next base: position 6,397 of record JASIJX010000349.1, on the reverse strand, counting down.
ACAAAACCCCATCTATAACGTGCTCTAGAGAATATTAACCGCACGCGCTGCGAGCAGCACGATGGTAGCCAGAGAGATGAGCGACTGAAGCATCATCAACAGCTTGGCCCAGCGCGTCAGTACCGGGCAGTCCGTTGGCGAAAAGGCGGTGCTTGTGTTGAAGGCCAGAAAAAGGTAATCGACAAAACCCGGACTCCAGGATCGGTCGGCATTATTTCTCATGGTCATCTGCGGAAACAAGAAAGCCCCGTTGGCGTGAATACCGCGCAAATCCCTGGCGTGCGGGCCGCCAGCGTCAAGACGCCAGTACCATGACGCAAAGACGATGATGTTCGAAATCCATAAGGCAGCCGAGGCCCGCAACAGGTCCAGCGGCGAAATTCGGTGTGCCGGCAGAGTCGATACCAGCAGGCACAGTGACCAGATCATGTCGGCGGTCACGACCGACACCAAAACATAGCCCAGAATTGCATTACTGCGCTGAAACCCTAGCCTGCGCGTCCAAACGGTGGGGATCGCGAGAATCGCGACAACGACGATCAAGAGCCAGTCAGGACCTGCCGAAAGATGATCGGGAAGAGCGAAGCGCAACACTCCAACTGCAAGCAGACCCACAAGAGCGGGCCACCGGGGCTCAAACCGTCCTGCGGCATTCGTGATTGCCTGATCCTGCGCGGCTGCGGTTTTTTCATTGACCATGTGCCCAATGTACACCGGCTAGAACGGACTCTCCTTTGCGATGACAGGACTCAAGTGTGTTTATCAATCTGTCATCCTCTTAATTTAATGAAGGAATTCGCGCGTATTGCAATTCTTGACCGACGGGTTGCACGTTCGATTCTTACCGCGTCACCAATCCAGTCAATCAGTCAGGCGCCGCTTCGCTTCCGCTCTCTCTTCAGATGGCGGCGGCCCCGCTTCAATCTTGCTTTTGCTGATGCTCTCAACCGCATCCCGCGGGCGGAGGTTGAAACCCCGCTGGCCTGCATGACGAATCAGACCAATGCGACAGTACTGTTGACGACCCGAGGTGGCGTATGAGACACAAAAGCGTGACCCGTATCGTTACCACACTCGCAGTGACCGCTATGATTGCTTACGGCGGGGCGCACCTGGCCTCATCGCAAGCAGGCCCGCAGACGATTTCGCGAACACCACAGACAGTGTTCAAGACTTTGGCGGTCGACGAAAACTTTAGCAACTTTGATCTAGACGATCCTGGCAGTAAGCCGATCGCCTGGTGGCAGTATCCAGATGCGTTTTATCCTAACTGGAAACCACCGGGCGAGCTGATTGCTGTCCCAAACGGCATTCTCAGCCTTACGGCGTCACCGCCGGCTAAATCGTCGACTAACACGGCGACCATCATAACGACCCTGTCTCCGAAGTCCTCGCAGGGGGGCTTTTTGTACGGCTACTTTGAGGCTCGACTTCGCTTTGACCCGAATGGTAAAAGCTTCCCCTCATGGTGGCTGGAGAGCCCCATCCCCGTTGCGTTGGCAACGGCCAAAAAGCCTACGGTGGGAAATCCTGCTGCCGATTTTTGCGAAATCGATATCATGGAGACTTTCTATCCGAAAGCTGGAACCTACCAGGGGACGGTGCACGATTGGGAGTCTGGACGCTCGACTTTCAATGCCAACCATGTAATTCAGCTGCCTGCCGGGACTGATCTTTCCGGTTGGAATACTTTCGGCCTTCTCTGGCAGCCTGGTAAGGTGAGCTGGTACGTAAATAACAAGCTTGTATCGACCGCGCCCTCGCCGCCGATATGCGAGAAACAACGGCTTAACCTGGTTCTGTCCGAGATGGCGCGTCCGGGTACGGGAAATCAGCGACTCGATGTTGCATGGGTGCACGTTTATCAGTAGTAACGTGAAGACAAACCCTGTGATGAGCACTCGCTTCGCGCAGTTAGCGCAGGCAGGTGTTCTCTGCTGACACCGAACACTGCCGGACTAAGTGGGCCGGCTGCTCTTATTGTCGGGCATCTGTTCCGAGACGCAGAACGGCATCGAATGCTGCATTCGGCTCGCCCGTGCGGTCGAAGAGCAGTGGATAATTCGTGCGCCCGCTGACGGGGAAATTATTGAGCCATGATTGGTTATTTGTGACGCCCCAGAGGGTGACGCGGACGATCTGGCTCCGGTGCTTGAGGTAGACGCGAAACAGATCCGAATAGCGGCCGGCAAGCTGCTTGCGCACGGCCTCAGGCAATCCGTTCACGTAGGGATTCAGTTTGGGGTCCTGCGCCACGTGATAGGAGATATCGGCTGTAGGCTGATGACCCGCAGCCGGCAGCACGTCGACATCGAGCTCGGAGATGGCGACTTTGACGCCCAGTGCGGCGAAAGCGGAGATGGTGGCGTCCTCCTGTTTCATCGTTGGCCAGTCGAGATGATCGTGGTCCTGAAGCCCCACGCAGCCAATCGGCACACCTTCGGACTTAAGTTGTTTCACCAGCGCGATGGCGCCGTTGCGCTTGGGCTCGTTCTCGAGGTTGTAGTCGTTGTAGCAGAGCAGCGCCTGCGGATCGGCTTCGTGCGCATACTCGAAGGCCTTGGCGACATAGTCCGGCCCAATGATCTTGTACCAGAGCGATTGCCGCATCGTGCCATCGTCGTTCAGAGCCTCGTTCACCACATCCCAACTCTGGATGCGTCCCTTGTAGCGGCCGACCACTGTCTGAATGTGGTCGTGCAGACGCGCGAGCAGGGCGTCGCGGGTAAGCAGGTTGCCCTTGTCGTCGTGAAAGACCCATGCCGGAGTCTGGTTGTGCCACACCAGCGTGTGGCCGTGGATATACATGTGGCGCCGCTCGCCGAACTCGACATAAAGGTCGGGCAAGCGAAAATCGTAGCTATTCGGCAGCGGATGAATGCTCGCCCACTTGAGCGCGTTCTCCGGCGAGATGGAGTTGAATTGCGCTGCGATGATGGCGTCGTCGCGCGCATCCTGACCGTCGATCTGGCTGGCGTTGATGGCTGCACCGATGTAGAAGTCGTCCTTGTAGGCATCCTTCAACGTATCCGGAAGCGCATTTGGCGCCTGCGCCCATGCCGTTAGCCCAGCCGCTATGAACAGAGCCGCTGCAACTGTCTGTCGCACTGCGCTTGCATTCATGGCGTTTTTTCCTTTCCGGAGTCTCGGGTGACGCGCAAGTTACGAAATCGCTTGCGGCGCGAAGGTCTTGCGACGCTCGGCGAGCTCGCTGGCGATCGTGTGGTTCAATTCGCGAGTGATGGGGTAGAAGTAGAGGCACACGGCGGCGGCCAGGAACGCGAGACCCGCAAAGACGCTGGGCGCAAGCTGTATGCCCAATTGCGCGTGCGCTGTCTGGACCTCGGCATCGGAGACATAGCCAAACAACGAAAGCAGCCAGCCGGCGGCAGCGCCGCCCAGGGCGACGCCGACCCAGAGGGCAAACACTGTGGCGGAGATGACGGTGCCGGTGGCGCGGCGGCCAGTCTTCCACTCACCGTAGTCGGCCACGTCAGCCATCATGGACCACAGCACCGGGCCGGAGCAGCCGAAGATGAACTGCCGCACAACTTCAAGCGCGACGATGGACACGATCGCCGTTGGGTTTAGGAGGTAAAGCGCGGCGGTGCAGAGCCCGGTGAGCAGCATGCTCCAGAAGAAGACGGCGCGCTTGCCCCATTTCCTCACCAGTGCCGTGGAGCAGGTGACGCCAACGAGCAGCGCCGCTAGTCCGAAGCCGTTCAGCCAGCTGAAGTACAGCTTGTTGCTGGCGAGGGTTTCAAAATACGGCAGCATGACATTGCCGCGAATGAGCAGCGCGGTGAAGTAGAAGACGGTGGCGAGAAAGAGCGTCACCCAGGAAGGGTTGTGAACGAGGTCGCCGAGATCGCGGGTGACGGAGGTTTCCTGTGCCGTATCGGGCTGGATTCTCTCCTTGGAGACGGCGAAGGCGACGAGGAAGAGCACGATGGAGAGCGCGAGAAAACTGCCCATGGTCAACTGGTAACCGAGCGCGCTGTTGTTGCCGCCCAGATAGTTCATCATGGGAACTGCGAGCGCGCCAACGATGAAGCCGGCGGAGTTGGCGAAGAACTGACGGTAGGAGGTGATGACGTTGCGCTCGTCCGGATCGTCGGTCATGACGGCGGTCAACGAAGAATACGGAACGTTATTGGCCGCGTAGATGAGCCGCAGCAGCAGGTAAGTGCACCAGGCGTAAATGAGCTTGCCCGCGGGGCTGATGTTCGGCGTGGTAAAGGTGAGAATGCCGATGATGCCGAAGGGGAACGAGGTCCAGAGCAACCATGGCCGGAAACGGCCCCAGCGCGTGACGGTGCGGTCGGCGATGACGCCCATCACGGGATTGAATACGGCCGAGCCGAGTCCGACGACGAGAAACATGGTGCCCGCTTCAGCCGGCGACAGGCCATAGGTTTTGGTGTAGAAGTCCAGTTGCAGGGCCATCACCGCCTGAAAGACGAAGTTGGCGGCCAAGTCGCCCAAGCCGTATCCGAACTTTTCACTGAAAGAAAGCTTTATCGCCATAACTGTCCCGTCTTTTGTCTTCTCGCGGCTGTTACGCAGTCACGCTGAGCGTGAGTTTCTTCAGATCGGCGTCGCGCGAGGAGTTGCCAACCATCAGCTCAAAGTCGCCCGGTTCGACAACGTACTGCATATTCACGTCGTAGAACTTCAGCAGGTCGGGCGTGATCTCAAAGGTTACGGTCGTTGTTTCGCCCGGTTGCAAACTCACTCTGCGGAATCCTTTTAACTCCTTGACCGGGCGAGTCACAGAGCTGACCACGTCCCGGATGTAGAGCTGCACCACTTCAGTCCCTTCGCGCTTGCCGGTATTGGTTACATCCACCAGAACGCGTGTCGATCCTTCGCGCCGGATTTTCTTTTTCGTCAGCCGAGGATTGGCAATCGAGAAGCTGGTATAGCTGAGGCCGTATCCGAACGCGTAAAGCGGCGAGACATCGTCGAAGAGATAGCCGCGGCGGGACGATGGCTTGTAGTTGTAAAACGCCGGCAAATGGCCGGCAGAGCGCGGAATGGTGATGGGCAACTTGCCGCTTGGGTTATAGTCGCCGAACAACACATCGGCCACTGCGCGGCCCGTCTCCTGGCCCAGATACCAGCACTCGTAGATGACAGGCACATTTTGCGCTAAATAGTTAATGGAAATCGGCCGTCCATTGAAGAGAAACACGATTACCGGCTTGCCCGTGGCCAGCATCGCCTTCACCAGCTCTTCCTGGCGGCCGATCAGGTCAAGGCTGGTGCGGTCGCCCATGTGGTTCAGAGACCAGGCCTCACGCGAGGTCTGCTCGTTTCCGCCTATAGCCAGCACAATCACATCAGCCTTGCGTGCGACCTTGATCGCTTCGGCGATCTGGCGGCGATCTTCCTCTGGGTCACTGGGAACAACTTCATCCTGGTTCCAGTTGCCGCCGATGGTGATTTTGCAGCCTTCGCTGTAGAGCACCTTGATCTGCTTACTGGCCTGCTTACCAACTTTCTCGCGAATGCCCTCAAGCACCGTGACCTCATGCTTGGGCCGGCCGCTGTATCCGCCCAGCAGCGTGCGGTCGGCATTCGGCCCAATCACCGCGAGAGTCTTGATCTTGCTCATGTCGAGAGGAGCAATGCCGTTTTCGTTCTTAAGCAGAGTGATGGCCTCGCGTGCAGCCGCGAGAGCCAATTGGCCGTGTTCCTCGCAGCCCACCACGCGCTCGGCCTCGCTGGGGTCGACATACGGATCGTCGAAGAGGCCCATTTCGAACTTCCAAAAGAGCATCGGCTCCACCAGCTCATCGAGCTCCGATTCCTTCAAGACGCCCTTACGCACCAGTTCCACAAGATGGAGGTAGCAGTCGGGATCGGGCAGCTCGATATTCACGCCGGCCTTGACCGCGAGTGCACAGGACTCCTTCTTGTCTTTGGCCACGAAGTGACCGTGCGTGTCGGGCCGGTAGCCCAGTTCCCAGATGGCGAAGTAGTCAGAGACGACGAAGCCTTTGAAGCCCATCTCCTTGCGCAGCACGTCCCTAAGCAGCCAGCGGTTGGCATGCGAAGGAATGCCGTCAACTTCGTTGTAGGACGCCATCACGCTGATGGCGCCTGTCTCACGCAGCGCTTCGCGGAACGTGGATAGAAACGTCTCGCGCAGCACGCGCATGGAGACGTTTGCCGGCGCGCAGTTCATACCCGACTCGGGCTGGCCGTGCCCCACAAAGTGCTTGAGCGTGGCAATTACGTGGCGCTTGTCGCGAAAGCTGCGGTCACCCTGGAAACCCTTGACGGCGGCGATTCCCAGCCGCGCGACAAGGAAAGGATCCTCGCCATAGGTCTCTTCCACGCGTCCCCAGCGCGGCTCCCGCGCCACGTCGACCACAGGCGTCAGCGCCTGGTG
>JASIJX010000039.1 GCA_030049955.1 Acidobacteriaceae bacterium | reverse complement strand
CGTGCCGGGAACTCGGCATCCGCACGGTCGCCATCTACTCTGAGGCTGACCGCAACGCGCTCCATGTCCGCTTTGCCGACGAGGCCATCTGTATCGGTCCACCGCGTGCCGCCGACAGCTACCTCAACGTGCCGGCCGTCATCTCTGCCCCGGAAATCGCCGATGTTGACGCTATTCATCCGGGCTACGGACTCCTCAGCGAGAATGCCAACTTCGCAGAAGTCTGTCGCGCGTCGAATATCAAGTTCATCGGCCCTCCGCCTGAGGTCACGCGCCTCATGGGCGAAAAGGAAAAAGCGCGTCAGGCGATGAAGAAGGCCAAGGTGCCCATCCTGCCCGGCTCCGATGGCGTTCTACCCACGCTCGAAGACGCGCTCGAAACCGCCCAACACGTTGGCTATCCAATCATCCTCAAAGCCAAGGCCGGTGGCGGCGGCCGCGGCATGCGCATCGTGCGCGAACCTGAGACGCTCGGCAACCTATTCCACGCCGCTCACGCCGAGGCAGCCAATGCCTTCGGCAACGGCGACCTCTACATGGAGAAGTTCATCGAGAACCCGCGCCACATCGAGTTCCAGGTTCTCGCCGACGAGCACGGCAACGTGACCACGCTTTTCGAGCGCGAGTGCTCCATCCAGCGCCGCCACCAAAAACTCATCGAAGAAGCGCCCTCGCTGCAGGTCTCGCCCAAGCTGCGCGAGCAGATCGGCCTAACCCTTACCCACTGCCTCGCCGAAATAGGCTACCAGAACGCCGGCACCATCGAGTTCCTCATGGACGCCAAGGGCAATCTTTATTTCATCGAGATGAACACGCGCATCCAGGTGGAACACCCGGTGACCGAGGCCATCACCGGCATCGATCTGGTCAAGGCGCAACTGCGCATCGCGTCTGGAGATAAACTTTCCGACATTCTCCCGCCCAAGCTCGAAATGCGCGGCCACGCCATCGAATGCCGCATCAACGCCGAGCACACCGAGAAATTCACACCCTCGGCCGGCAAGATCACCGCGTTCAACGTCCCCGGTTTCAACGGCGTCCGCGTGGATACGGTGCAATATGCCGAAGGCGTTGTCCCGCCCTACTACGACTCACTGATCGCCAAGCTGATCGTCCACGGCGCCGACCGCGCCGAAGCCATCGCCAAAATGGAGCGCGCTCTGAGCCAGTTCATCGTACAGGGCATCCATACCTCGATCCCCTTGCACCAGGCGATCTTCCAGGACGAAGACTTCCGCGAAGGCAAGTTCGACACCGGATTTATGGAGCGCTTTTTGACGAAGCGGGCGGAACAAGTGAAATAAACCTCGCAACTCATCCCTTCAGCCTGTCATCCTGAGCGAAGTCGCGCGCAAAAATGCGCGCGGCGCAGTCGAAGGATCTGCAGGTGCTTTCTGTTCAAGGCAAGTCTTAGGTAATCTCGTGAGAGCGCTTCAATCTTGTTCTCGCGTCTACGATTCGGAGCAAATTGTTCGCCAGCATGACAATTTCGGCTGCTTTTGCTGCGTTTTCGAGATTTACGTCTCGATGAGACTGAGGGTTCTTATACATCCCGATTGCGCCTGCGAAGAGTGCCGAACATGCGTCCCTTTCTCCCTTTTCCGCCTGCATGTCTGTCAGTGGCCCGCTTTCAGGGTCGAATGCCTTCCTTACTAGCTGGACCCCAAATAGTCCGTCTGAAAAACCCGCAGCATTTCGGACTGCGACCTCAACGGCTTTAAGCGACTGAAAAACGGCCGTATCGAACTCAGATCGCATGAAGGCCAGCCATGCACAGTTTGCGATTCGAGGATGCAGTGCGTCCCTCGGTGCCTGTTCGAACTGATCTGGAAGGCGATATATCTCATCGGCTTTGCGCTGCCTTTATCGCGCGCGCATCAGATCACCGCCGCAGCCGCCTCAGATATCCTGGCCTGCCTGATGGTTGTGATCTTCCTGCCGTTGATTCCATGGCGATACGTGTTTAGAAACTACGTTTTGGCGCGCGGAGACCGGTGGAAATAGGCAACACGGGATTTCGAGCTTTTTCGCACCATCCCTTTTCCGAGCCTGAAGTTCGGTGCTCTTTTTTTCTTTTCCGCGTCACCTCCGTCTTAAGAGCAGCTCTGCGTTACCTCCGTCTCAAAAGCAGCTCTGAAAAAGGCTTTGAGTCGCCCCCGGTTCCGCGCTACACTGCTTCCGTTTCCAATTGAGTCAAGGATTCCTGTCCGATGCGAATCTCCTTCTTGGTTGCCCGCAGTGCGGCAATGGTTGCCGTATTCTTCCCTATCCTTACCTTTGCCCAGTTCCAGCAGCCCACGCCCGACGAGTTGAAGATGACCGCCGATCCACAGGCGCCTGGCGCTGCCGCCGTCTACCTGAACGTGGAAGAAACGGCCGACGACAACCTTCACTATGAGAGCTTTTATGCGCGCATCAAGGTGCTCACGGAAAAAGGCAAAGAGCTGGCCACCGTCGAGGTTCCGTACGGTGGACAGTTCAAAGTCACCGACATCAAGGCGCGGACTATCCATCCTGACGGCACCATCGTTCCTCTCGAAGGCAAGCCTGAGGATCTCTTGAGCAAGAAGTCCGGGGACGAGAAGTACGGGCGCAAGGTCTTCACGCTGCCCAGCGTAGAGGTCGGCAGCATCCTGGAATACCGCTATGACATGCGCTACCCCGACGATCAGGTCTCTTCTCCGCACTGGGATATTCAGCAGCACTATTTCATCCACAAGGCGCATTACTCCTTCACGCCATTCAAGGCCTTCCTGAAGGGCAGCGAGAACGTGACCAGCCACTTCATCGTGGACGAGCGGACGGGCAAGGTTCTCGACACTCTATTCTGGTGGTCGAACCTGCCCAAGGGCGC
>JASIJX010000348.1 GCA_030049955.1 Acidobacteriaceae bacterium | reverse complement strand
GCATTACCAGTTGCGGGGTTACGCCTCAGGCCACGCCCTCACCAATCCCGGCGACTATCACGCCAGGCTCACCAAGGACGAGCACAAGACGAGCTACGAATCCCTGCAGGAGTTCGAAATTCTCTTTCCGGACGGAACCACGCGCCGCTTCCAGGTAACTGCTCAGTTGGAGTAACTGCCGAACCGTCCCAGGGCTGTCAAGCCCTGGTCTCCCGAAAATCTTCGGCAACGGCAAGACAATAAAGAGGTTAAATTCCCTACTGAATCTGCCTGAAATTCCCCGGAATTCTGTATGCTCTTCACAATCAGGGGCAAAACAGGTTCATTCGGCGCGCCCGCGCTGTTACCGGCCGGTAACCCCTTGCGGCACAGGATTCTGCAAATAACCCTTTTGCGAAGAGGAACTTGGCGCAGCGCCCTCCGCCTATCCTGCTCTGACGCAGGAATTTAGCATCAGAAGCTCTATAGGGGGTAATCCCCGCAGCCAAAAATTCTCCGCTCCACCCTGCCGCTCCCACTCCCCGAACCCTCCGGCTACTCTGCTGAATCTATTCATTGAGACTCGCGCATTCCGCGCAACCCTTCAGCAGCTATTGATCTCCGAACCAAACTGGGAGGCAGTTTTTGGCCGCATCGGATGCAGCATTCCCAGGCGCAGCCGGCGCCAATCAGGCCGCAAAGACGGTCAATAACCCCAATGTGTCCAAAGAGATGGACCACGCCGCATGGAGGCCGAGCGTCAATCCCTGGATGATTGCCGCCACGGTCGCGCTGGCCGCTTTCATGGAGGTGCTCGACACCTCGATCGCCAACGTAGCGCTGCCGCACATCGCCGGCAGCCTCGGCGCAAGTCAGGATCAGAGCACCTGGGTTTTGACCAGCTATCTCGTCTCGAACGCCATCGTGCTGCCGCTGGGCGGCTGGGCTTCGAATCTGATGGGCCGGCGCAACTTTTTCGTCTTCTGCATCTCGGTGTTCACCGTTGCCAGCTTCTTTTGCGGCTTCGCGCCCACGCTGCCTCTGCTGATCATCTTCCGCATCATCCAGGGCGCGGGCGGCGGCGGCATGCAGCCTATGGCGCAGGCCATCATGGCCGACTCGTTTGAGCCGCACAAGCGTGGCCAGGCCTTTGCGCTCTACGGCCTGGTCGCCGTACTCGCGCCGTCCATCGGTCCCACGCTCGGCGGCTGGATCACGGACAACTTCTCCTGGCGCTGGATCTTCTTCATCAATATTCCCGTCGGCATCGTGGCGTTCCTGCTGGTAACGCGCCTGGTCGAGGATCCGCCGTGGATCAAGCCCGACCGCTCGCGCCTCGGGAACATGGACTACCTCGGCCTTGCCTTCCTAACGATTGCGATGGGCGGCATGCAGATCATGCTCGACAAGGGCGAGGAGATGGACTGGTTTCAGTCGAATTTCATCCGCGTCTTCGCCGTCCTGTTCGTGGGCGGGCTCATTGCGCTGATTGTGCGGGAGTGGAACCATAAGAGTCCGCTGATCAACCTGAAGCTTTTCAAGTACAAAAACTTCGCGGTCTGCTGCTTCCTGATGATGCTCGTTGGCGGAGTGCTGAACGCCAACACTGTGTTGCAGCCGTTGTTCACGCAGCAGATCCTCGGCTACACCGCCACCACGGCCGGTCTCGCGCTTACCGCCGGCGGCGTCACGCTGGTATTTATGATGCCGTTGGCCGGCTGGGCCACGGGCAGGTTTTCGGCGCGAACGCTTACGCTCGTCAGCTTCGTACTGCTGGTGATCACGTTCCGCTATGCAGCCTACGTGACCAGCGCGCAGATGAGCTTTGCCCAGGCCTCGTGGCTGCGCGTGGTGCAGATGCTGCCGTTGCCCTTTGCTTTCATTTCCATTACGAACGCGGCATACATCGGCATTCCGCGCGAGCAGAGCAACCAGGTCGCAGGCCTCATCAATTTTGTCCGCAACCTGGGCGGCAGCATCCTGATTGCGATCACCAATGCGCAGGTGACCAGCCGCTCGCTGTGGCACCAGCAGCACCTGCAGCAGGCAATGCAGCCCGGCTCCCTTGCCTACCAGCTGCGCCTGCAGGCTTTGAGCGGGTATTTTAACAATGTGGCCGGAAGCGCCAATGCAGCGGCCATGGCGCTCGGGAACATATACAACCAGCTCATCAAGCAGGCCACCACGCAGGGCTACCAGGACGTGTACATGCAGCTTTCGTGGGCGTCGGTTGTGCTGATCGCGCTCGCCTTCCTGCTCGACAAGAGCCGTCCCGGTGAAGGTCCGGGCTCTTCGGCGATGCACTGAGGCGTCACTACATCTACGTATTGGTTTTAGGAGATCAGATATAGGAGACGCGGACGGCTCAACCCGACTGCGGGCCGGTTTCGGCGACATGAAAGTGGCTTGCCGGCGACAGCGAAACGGGATGGCGATGCCGGACGCGGCGGCTCGAGAACTCGGCGAGCCGCAGCAAGAGGACGATAATCGCAGCCGCGATGATGGCGATGAGTAGCAGGCGCGGGCCGCAACCGGTCGTCCGTGATTTGGCCGCGCGTAGATGGAACGGGCGCCGGATTCTGCGCTTGCTGGCAGGCGGACGTCGATCGTGCTCCGTCATCGCTGTCCGCCTTCATCGTACGCGATTTCGGTGTTGCCGAGATGAACGAACAATTGGCTGGCGTCGCGAGCGCGATCAGCGCACCAAATAAGTAAGTCTAGATCAGCAAGCCAGATCAGTAAGCGTGGGCTTCGGCAGCCATCGCCAGCGCCTGCGCGGCGTCGTTGGCCACGCGCAGCATCGCACGGTCCTGCGCGCGCACAAAACCGGCGGCTACGGCGGAATCGAGAAACGCGAGCAGCCCGTCCCAGTAGTTGAGCGTGTTCACCAGGATGCAGGGCTTGTCGTGCAGTCCGATCTGTGCCCAGGTGATGGCTTCCATCAGTTCGTCGAGCGTGCCGTGGCCACCGGGCAGCGCGATGAAGGCGTCAGAGAGGGCGTTGATGCGGGCCTTGCGCTCGTGCATGGTGGGGACGAGTTCGAGCGTGGTAAGTCCGCGATGTGCGATCTCCCGGCCGACTAGCACATCGGGCAGCACGCCGATGACTTCGCCGCCGCGCCGAAGGGCCGAATCGGCCACGGCGCCCATCAGCCCGCGGCAAGCGCCGCCATAAACCAGCGTCATGCCTGCGGCAGCGATCGCCTCACCCAGCGCCTCAGCTTCCGCGCGAAATGCAGGATGGTTGCCTTCAGAGGAGCCGCAATAGACGCCGATACGGCGCGGAGAACCGTTTTCAGATGCCATGGTGAATTCAGAATAGCGCGGGCATCCGGTAGGGCTGCGCCGCACACCGCAAGACGATAAACTGGAAGAAGGACTCTTCCCGCCGGATGCTCGCTTTGCACCCCCTCATCGCCAACCTGAACCCCGAACAGCGCGCAGCCGTTGAATCCACTGAAGGGCCGCTCCTGATCCTGGCCGGCGCCGGCTCGGGGAAAACGCGCGTGATTACGCACCGCATCGCCTGGATGATCCGGGAGCGCAATGTGGCGCCGGATTCGATTCTGGCGGTTACGTTTACCAACAAGGCCGCAGGCGAGATGGGCGAGCGCGTGGAGAAGCTCATCGGCCACGGGGCGCTGGCGAAGCCCTTGATCGCTACGTTTCATTCGCTCTGCGTGCGGATTTTGCGCCGCGACATTGAGGCGCTGCGCGTGGGCGGCAAAGGGCTTACGCGTAGCTTTGCCATTTTTGATGAGAACGACCAGCAAGGCATTGTGAAGCAGGTGATGCGGCGGATGGGGCTGGATACCAAGCAACTTACTCCGCGTACGGTTCTCGGGCGCATCTCCTGGGCGAAGAACCATATGGTCGATCCGCAGGATTATTTTCTTGGATCAAAAGATCCGAACGGCGAGCGGATTGCCCACATCTACAACCAGTACCAGGCGGAACTGGCGAAGAATAACGCGATGGACTTCGACGACCTGTTACTCGAAGCCGTGCGGCTGCTCAAGGTTTCCGGCGAGGTGCGGGAGCGGTATCAGCGGCGCTACCGCTATCTGCTGGTGGACGAGTACCAGGACACCAACCGCCCGCAGTACGAGCTGATGAAGCTTCTCGCGGGCGAGCACAAAAATGTGTGCGCGGTGGGCGACGAGGACCAGAGCATTTACTCGTGGCGCGGCGCGGATATTCGGAACATTCTTGAGTTTGAAAAGGATTTTCCGGAGGCGAAGATCATTCGCCTGGAGCAGAACTACCGCTCGACGCAGATCATTCTCGAGGCGGCCGGGGCGGTTGTTGCCAACAACCTGAAACGCAAGGGCAAAAAGCTGTGGACCGATCGGCAGGGCGGCTCGAAGATTGGCTATTACGAAGCGCCAGACGGGGAAAACGAGGCGCTGTTCATTGCGGACAAGATTCAGGCCTTTCTGCGCGAGCAGGGCAATGCGGCGGAGAGCGAAGGCTCAGGTGGCGGCACGCACTGCGCGGTGCTGTACAGGACGAACTCGCAATCGCGGCTGGTGGAAGAGGCGCTGCGGCGCTACGGCATCAGCTACACGATGGTGGGGGGCTTCAGCTTTTATGAGCGCGCCGAGATCAAGGACCTGCTTGCTTACCTGCGGCTGGTGCGCAACCCGCACGACTCGATGGCGCTGCAACGCGT
>JASIJX010000347.1 GCA_030049955.1 Acidobacteriaceae bacterium | reverse complement strand
CAACCGATCTGCCGAGCGTCATCCCTTCGAATTCCAAAACAAAGAGCACCGGGAAATAGAAAAGACGGCGACGAATCGCCGTCTTTTCCGGATCGAGTGAGCCAGGTTTAGAACGTTACGTGACCCACCATCTCCCAATTTCTACCGCCGATTGTCGTGCTCGTGATCTGCTCGGGACTTGCGGAGCCGATCGTGTTGGGCCCCGGCTGTCCGAAGCTGGGGTGGTTGAGGAAGTTGGTGCATTCCGCGCGGAAGTCGAATTTGATCCCCTTTTCAGGAAGAACGTCAAAGGTCTTGCCCGCCGAGAAGTTAATGTTCGTGAGATCGGGGCCGTAAATGACGTTCCTGCGGAACGTGCCATATTGGTTCGTATAGGCGCCGGGGTTCTGGAATGCGGGGTTGCTGACCGGCGCACTACTGCCGGGGCAGGTCTCCCCAGCAAAACTATCGTTGAACCATGCGTTTAAACTATGGTACGCCCCACCGCACGCGTAAGCCGTTTTATAGTTGCCGATGGCGATTGGTTCCTGGGTATAGCCTCCGGAGAGGTTACCGGAGGTATTATCGTTGCCCGTTGTAACTCCCATTGGAGTTCCGCCCTCGGCGATGTAAGTGCTGGAGAGGTGCCAACCGCCCAGCCCTTCATCCAGCACGCGATTATCATTGTTCATGAACATCTTGCCTCTGCCGAAGGGTAACTCATATACGACCTCTCCTTTGAACATCTGGCGAATGTCAAAGTTCGAGTTGCTGTACATCTGAGAGATGTCGTAGGCATTCTGATAGTTCTGCCAACCCTCGCGGCTTCCCCAACCAGACGAGTCCATATCGTCCAGGAAGTGAGACCACGTGTAGTTGGTGCTCAACTGAAGGCCATAACTCATTCGCTTGGTCAAAACGGCCTGCAACGCGTTGTAATTCGAGACCGCATTGTTCGTGCTGCCGCCAATATTCCCAAAGAGCGGATAGGGCGTCGCGCTCGGGCCTTGTCCCAGCAGGTTCGCAGGCACCTGGTTGATGTCTACACTGCCTGTGTTGAGGTGATCACCGTGATTGCCGACATACGCGAGCGACGCCACCCAGTTAGTAAGAAACTCCTGCTCCACCGCCAGTGAAAACTGATAATTGGTGGGCACAGGTGTGTGGTACTCGTTGTAGCCTGGGCCGTTGCCGTTCTGAGCCCACGGCGTATTGGGCGCAGTGACGTAGGCTTGGGCAACTGTTTTCGAGTTGTAATCAAACCCTCCGCTGATCACGCCGCATCCCGGATCCTGAGTATTCGGCGTGGTCGTTCCGGAGTCGATATTCACAACCGGACAAAGGCCATTGGTCTTCGAGGTGTCGTTGAGGTTGCCGTTGCTGCCGAACGCACTGCCCATTCCGCCGCCGTACGTGTCTTCGCTCCACGTGGATGTGAACATGCCGATACCGCCGCGAAGCACAGTGTTCGGCCGGAGCTGCCAGCTAAATCCAACACGCGGCATCACGATGTTGTATTTCGGCGCCTGCAGGCTGGTGCGGCCGTTTTGTCCAACGAATCCATACCACATACCGCCCAGAACCGGTGCACCCGGGGCGATTCCGTTGATCGTCGAGGTGGAAGTGTTGAAGTTCTGCACGGAAGGATCGAAGGTCGCCTCGTTGCCCTTTACTTCGTGCCAGCCGGTCATAATCTCGTAACGAACACCAAGATTGATGGTCACATTGGGTTTGAACTTCCAGTCGTCCTGAAGGAATATCTGAGGTGTCTTCCATCGCCCGCCGAATTCGGGCGTGACCTGGGCGCCCCATTGCTGGGCCTGCCCGAGGAGGAAGTCGGCGTAGGAGAAGCCATCGTATGAGAGTGTCCCCTGGCCGCCCTCCGACGTGTAAGTTCCCGCAAACGTGAAGCCTCCGGGATTGATGTTGCCCCAGGCTGTGGAGTCGGCGCGATTGATGAGGAACTCGCCGCCGAAGTGAAGAACGTGCCGACCCTTGATGAGGGTCACCACGTCTGATGGATCAAAGACCATCTCCTTGTAAACCGCGTTGGTGCCGGCAGTAAGATTGCCGTCGAAGTTGTTAACGGTGAAGCCAGGGAAAGCATCCGCTTCGGCAAGCTGCAATCCAAGCTTCGTCGCCCAGCCCTGGCCTAAAGAGTACGGCACGAAGAAGTTCAACTGGTCGGTAAAGCCCAAGCGCGCTTCATTGATAAAGTGGTTGCTGACCTGCCAGACGTCGGAAATCGCTGCATTATCACGGCTCACATCGCCACTGTAGCAGTTGGCCGGGCAGATGCCTTCATTCAGGTTTACGCCGGGGTTATTGCTCTCTGTTTCAGTAAGCGTGAGCCGGTTGCTTGGAGTGACATCGTAGTCTAACCGGCCGAACCACTTGATGAACGGGTTCGTGCTGGGCACCGAGTACGCGTAATTATTCTGGTAGTAGCCTTGGCCAGTCAGCGCACCCTGGACATTCGACTTGGGAAAGTACTTTTGAACCGCCTGGGCCACCGGGCTGATCATAATCGTGGGAATCTTGTTACCGTTTCCGTACTCCTGGGCAAAACTGGTCCTCTGCACGCAGGGAGTCGACGGCGTGGCTGTGACAGACGCTGCGCCGTCCGTGTAAGTGCAGGTTCCGGTGGTCTTAATCACCTGCGTGGTCGGATCGTAGATGGTCGGCAAACCGGTAAAATCGCCCGACATCATAGCAGCCGTGGGTTCGGTCGAAAACCCAGTGCTCGCCCCGCCATGATCGATGGTCCGGTCATAGTCGAAGAAGAAGAACATCTTTTTTCTGATGATCGGGCCGCCGACGTTTCCGCCAAAGTCATTGAAGTGAAGAACTGGAGCCTGGAACGGCGCACCGAACTGATACGGCGCGCCTTCGAACATGGTGTTCTGCAGGTAGTCGTAGGCGGAGCCATGATACTGGTTGGTGCCGCTCTTAGTGATCTGGTTGTAGACGATGTCTCCAACGCCGTACTGCGCTGAAAATGCCGTGGCGCTCACTTTGACTTCTGCGGTGGTATCGAAGATCGTGACGTCGGTGTTCTGGCTCATGGGCAGGGTGGTCGTGGCTCCATCCTGCAGCGTGCTCGCGAAGGGCAGATTGCCGTTGATGGAGGCCACCGTCCCCGGATTGGAAGCACTGTTGGCATTTTCCGGCGCTCCGGCGGCGCCGGGCATCAGCACGATAAAGTTCTCCCAGTCGGCTCCGCCGCCATTCTGGCTGCCATACTGCGGCAACTGATCCATATAGGACGAATTGAGGGTATTTTCCTGCGCTCCGGATTCAGTCTGCAGCATTTGTACATCGGTGGTAACGACAACCTGCTGCGAGACGGTTCCCACTTTCATCGCGCCGTTGACGGTCTCGATTCCGAGCGTAACCGTGACCGGACCGCGCACGAGGGTCTCAAAGTTGTCCTTCGTAAAGGTAACTGTGTAGTGGTCTTCTGGAATCGGACCTGTATCGTAGAGGCCCGCGCTATCGGTGACGATCACGCGTGACACGCCTTTGTCCACGTCCAGGACCGTGACCGTTACGCCGGGAATGATCGCCCCCGTCGTGTCGGTGGCCGTGCCGCGCAAGTCACCTGAGTTTGTGTTCTGTGCATAACACATCGCAGCCCCACCGATCAGAACCACTCCGATCAACAGGACCAAACGCAATAGCCACCGCGACTGATTTCTCCACGACAGATTTCTCATTGACTGCCTCCTGAATCACTCACTTTCAAATTTCGTTTCAGGATCGGGGAACTTTGATCTTGCTCCGGCACCAAACCGGACTCCTTGAATCCATTGGTTTAAATCCCCAATCCCATAAGACAAACGATTGCTTTATGCATTTATGTCAATGTCTTTCAAATGCGGGAGCGATTAGAGCACATCAAAATATCGACTGTCAAGCCTTTATTTGAGGTAGACAAACGATTGATTTCCGTCATCATCCGTCCGTCAGCACCCTCGTCTGCAGCATTTCGCATCTGCATTGGTAAATCGATTAGCTTCTCTGTCGGCAACTGTCTTACGAAACAAACGCTTGTCTAAATCGATTTTTCAGCTTGGTGGGTCCGAAATTGGTCTGACGGGGTGTAGTATTCGTTGCCCTTTATTGGCAGGGAAAGGACCTTCGTTTGCTGCAATGGTTTGTGTAAAGAAATTAACGGCTTGGGGGCCACGAATCCTGACCAACCACCTGTTCGGAATGGACAGTGCGGTCCGGAGGCTAGTGCTGCATCGATCAACTTGCGTCAGGGAGGCGAAGAAAGGAGACGAAGATCTGCCGTCACGCCTCAGGGGAACTCCGCAACTTTCGGCGTCACACGCAGCCGAATCGATGTCGATCCTCCTCGGTCATCAATGACATTTTCAATTTCTCCTTTGTCGCCCAGCGCCACCGTGATCATGTGGTGAAACCGCACGCCGGGGCGCTGGGGAACCTCAATGGCGCGACTGAGCACGACGTTGGGCTCACGGAATACGCTGTAAATTCCCAGGCCCCACGCTTCATGCCGGGTTACTCCATCGGCCACCTTGTATGACGCCCATCCGTTCACGCCATTTGCGCTGGTATAGCTTGCCTGATCAGGCGGATCGTAGGGAATTTCCGACTGATAAAAATAAGTGCGCCCTCCGTTGCCATTCCACAGCACCTGGAACTGCTGGTGGTGTTCAACGAACAATCCATACACCGTTACATTGTCGCCATTCACCACCAGCCCATTCGCACTGCGATTCGTATCCCACCCAACTCCCGAGCCATGATCCGCGCGCCAGATCCACGTGTGATCCACGATCGTATCGGAGCTGTTGATCACGAGATCGGTCTTCGCACTTCCAGCTCCCGCCCCGCCCACGCGGAAGAACACATCGTGCAGGCAGATCGGGTTCGCCTCATGTCTTGCCTTGCCTCCCGCCGTTCCCACTTCCAGCAGAACTGGCGACATTTCCAATCCGGCATCGAATAA
Source organism: Acidobacteriaceae bacterium (assembly GCA_030049955.1). Next base: position 5,401 of record JASIJX010000347.1, on the reverse strand, counting down.
CAATCCGGCAATCTCAATCCCATCCACATCAGCCGTTGTCATCGCTGCAGTTCCGCGCGTCGGTTTCAATGTGGCGTATCCCAATCCCATCACCACCGTATTCGGCCGCGTCACTCGAATCGCATCTTCAAGCTCGTAGACGCCCGGCGTGAACAAAACATTCTTGCCCTTTGCCAGTTGTGCGTTGATGCTCGCAGCAGTGTCGACGTTTGCCCGGGCCACGTAAAAGCGGCTTAAGGGAATCGACCGTCCCGGCGTTGCGCCGCCGTGCCATGTAATGCCTTTGCTGTCTCTCCTCAGCTCAGGCACAACTACGATCCAGTTCCCGTCTTTATCTACATCAAGGAATGGTTTCTCGCGCACCACCGGTGCGCGGTCCACTTTCGTATATGGCGGTGATGGCCACTCGCCCGCAGGCGGAGACACCACGCCTACAAACACCATGTTCCAGTTTGACCCTGTCCAGCTTCCCCACTCACTGTTCCGCGAAATCCATTGTTGCTGCGAACCCGAATCCACGTTGCCGTCAATCAGCGAGTCCGACATCCAGCCTCCGCTCGCCCAGCCGTGATTCTGATGCAGAACTAGGTCGCCGCGAACATGCATCCGGCGAAAGGGAGCCGCCTGCGACACCGCCCATTGCATCGTTCCGCCCGTGGGAACCACGGAGAATCCCTCCGCCGCGCGCCAGAAGGTGCACGTCGCGTTATTGTGCGGCAGGCTTGCGTCGGAATGAACGTTGCCGTCGATCTCGACTGCGTCCGGAGTCGCACCCAACCCAAGCACCTGCGTGTAAAAACCCACCGGAACATCCACGTGATACTTGCCCGGCAGGAACAGCAGCGCATACCGCGCCGGCCCAAACTCGTTTTTCTCCTCAACCGTGTAGACCCGATCGATCTGCTGCTGGATCTGCGCGGTCGGCATCGACGGGTCGAAGATGAGCACGTTCGGCCCGAGATCCGCCTTCGTAACCTTTGCCCGGGCCTGCGCGCAGCCGCAACTGCCGGCGAACGTTGTGACAAGAACGAACTGGACCACCGCTAGGTACTTTCCAGTCCTCCTTTTACTCCGCCTCATCGCCTCCACTTCCTTGCGTTCACCACACATAGGTCGCGACTGACTCCGAATGTAGCGTTGTCGTGATGCTTTTGCCGTGATACTCAATCTGGAACGTCTTCGGAAAATTGCCAGTATTCACTGCGATCAGCGCGATCTTTCCATCCGGTGTACGAAACGCAGCCGTCGGCAACTGTTCCATCTCTGTCGATCCGATCCGCACGGAACCGGGCCGCACAAACTTGGAAAAGTGCGCCATGGCGTAATACGCCACGTTGAGTCGCGCGTTGTCCCCGTTCAGCGTGATCGCCCCATAGCACCCCGTGCATCCGCCATCGTTCGTATGCGGCCCTGCATTCGGATCTGCAGCCAGATTCCAAAGCAGCACATTGCGTGCCCAGTTGCGCGTAGCTCCAATCAGTACCTGGCTCACCGGTTCTGCAATTTCCATGGTCGTCGCGCTTGGGCGCCCGCCTACAGATTGTTCTGTCAGGTAGATGTTCTTGTTCGGGTAGTCGTTATGCACGCACGTCAGAGCGCTGCTGTCGCCGCCATACAGATGAAATGCAGTTCCTGACACGTATTTACTGGCCATCGGGTCGGCCAGGATCGAGAGCGGGTACGATGTCACATCGGGATTGTGATCGTAGACTTGGATCTCCGTTTTGATTCCCGCCTGTTCAAATGCCGGCCCCAGGTACTTCGCAATCAGCTCATCCTCTTCGGGCGCCAACACTACCATGCTCGGCGTGTTCTTCGGATTCAGCGGCTCATTCTCCACAGTGATCGCGGTGATTGTGATGCCATCGGCTTTCATTCCCTCGATATACTTCGTCAGGTATCGCGCGTAAGCCTCATAAAACTCCGGCTTCAGTTCTCCGCCCCTTACCGCATCGTTCGTTTTCATCCATGCCGGCGCCGACCATGGCGAACCCAGAATCTTGATCTCCGGATCGAATGCCAGAATCTCTTTCAGAACCGGAATCACACCCGCTTCATCCGGAGCGAGGCTGAATTTCTCGAGTTTCGGGTCCGTTTCGCCCGCGGGCAAATCGTCATACGAGTACACGCGATCATTCATGTCTGAAGAGCCAATGGTGACTCTCAGATAGCTCACGCCAATCCCGTCCCCGTGCGTCGTAAAAAGCTTCTTGAGCAATTCGCCTCTGCGTTCCGGTGTCATCCGCATCAGCAATTCCGCACTTCCATCCGTCAACGCAAAGCCAAACCCTTCGATTGGCTGAAATTGCTGCATGTCGTTCACAACGATCACCGGCGGGTCACCCTTTGCATCGGAAAATTGCAGCGTCTCCGCCTGGTGCGCGAACAACGCGCTCCGGTCGACCGCCGTCAGCCACTCCTGAGCGTCAGGGATTTCCTGCCCGCGCAATGGAATAGACGAGATGATGAGAGCAGGAAGCAGGACAAGAAAAATGTGCTTCGAAGTCATTTCTTTCCTCCCAATTTTGGCGGCTGGGACGCCGTACATTCGCATGACCGGCAGCTCCCATTCATTCAGACAACCGTTTGTCAGAAGGGTACGGCCGACTAACGTTTTGAACTGCCCAAGATGAAACCAGAGCGCACCTGGATTGTCAAGCGCCCTGCGCAAAGCCGGGTGCTTTCACTTCGGTGATGGCGTCGCCTGGCTGCTGTGCAATGGTTACCAAAGAATACGCCTTGGCGTGCGCCACCCCTCACTCCCAAGCCGACGACGGTCTATGGCATGAACACATACCCTGTCCGGAACCAGAAGCATTTTGCTCATGTCCGGCCCCGCGAGCCGCCACCACGGCTCGTTATCACCCGTATAAGCCTTGACATGCACCCGAGAGAAAATTATAGACAATCGTTTGCTTTTTCTCGCATAATGGCCGTCGAATTAGCGGGGCAAGATTGCTCAATGCAGATGAATCTGGCACGGTTAACCGTGCAGAGGGCTGAGGGGCTGCATGAATAAGATCCAGATTTGGTGTTTGCTGCTTGGCGCTGTGTTTGTTTGCATTGCGATGCGGGCGAGAGCGGCGTCGTATTATCCGCTGCGGCCGGATGACGCCAAGGCAGTTTATCTGACGCCGGACAATTTCCCTGTGCACGGCGATGGAGCCGCCGACGACAGCGCTGCCATTCAAGCGGCGATCGACCACGCGGCTGAGCATGGCGAAGGAATTGTGTTTGTACCCTCGGGGCGGTACCGGGTCACGCGAACAATCTATGTGTGGCCAGCTGTGCGGGTCATTGGCTACGGGAAGACGCGGCCGGTGTTTGTGCTCGCGGATAATACTCCCGGCTATCAGCAGGGACTCGGGTACATGTTTCTGTTCGCCGGAGGCAAACCGCGCCCGGAATCGCGGAAAGAACCGAGAATTGATTTTGCCACGGGCAGGCCCGCAGAACCGATCGTAGGGACTGTTCCTCCGGATGCATCGATACCGGACGCCAATCCGGGAACCTTTTATTCAGCGATAAGCAATGTGGACTTCGAGATCGGCAAAGGGAATCCGGCTGCCGTCGCGGTACGGTTTCATGTGGCCCAGCATAGTTACCTGGCTCATATGGATTTCTGGATCGGTTCGGGACTCGCCGCACTCAAGGACATCGGCAACGAGGCCGAGGACCTCCATTTTCACGGCGGGCAGTATGGGATTGTAACGCAGAGGCCTTCACCAGGATGGCAGTTTACGCTGATCGATTCAAGCTTTGAGGGGCAGAGCAGGGCCGCGATCCAGGAGCACGAGGCAGGATTGACGCTGATCCACGACTCGTTCAGCAATCTTCCGCAGGCGGTGTCGATCGATCCGGGGTACTCCGAAGAGCTATGGGTAGTGCGGTCGCGATTTGAGGACATCAGCGGGCCGGCGATTGTCTTTGGCAGCGAGAATAACCCGCGGACAGAGATCAATCTGGAAGACATCGCGTGCAGCCGCGTAAAGGTATTTGCGCAGATGCGCGAGAGCGGGAAGACGATCAGCGCACCGGGCGAGCGCTATGTGGTGAAGCGGTTTGCGCATGGCCTGATGCTCAAAAATGCCGCCGACTGGGGGAGCATCGAGACAATCTTCGACGCACAGCCTGTGGCCGAGCTCCAGCCGCCCGGGAAGAATGCGATTGCGGCGCTTCCGCCGATGACGACATGGGCAAATCTCAAATCGCTGGGAGCGAAGGGCGACGGTGTGACAGACGATACGGCTGCGATCCAGAGGGCGATCGACGAGCATGCGGCAATTTATGTTCCCATGGGTCGCTACCTGGTGACAGACACGATTCAACTGCGGCCGGATACTGTGCTGATTGGGCTGCATCCAAGCATGACGCAATTCGATTTGAAAGATGAAAGCCCGGGGTTTCAGGGCGTGGGCGGGCCGCGAGCGCTGCTGGAGACACCGAAAGGCGGGCACAACATTGTGACCGGCATTGGGCTGTTTACCGGAGGCATCAACCAGCGCGCAGTAGGCGCGCTATGGAAGGCAGGGGCCGGCTCCCTGATGGATGATGTGCGCTTCCTGGGCGGGCATGGGACAAATGCGGCGGACGGGTCGCGGATGAATCCCTATAACAGCACGCACACAGGCGATCCGAATCCGCGGTACCTGTGGGATGCGCAGTATCCGAGCCTATGGATTACGGACGGAGGCGGTGGGACGTTTGCGGACATCTGGACGCCGAGTACATTTGCCGAGGCCGGGTTGTTGATTTCGAATACGTCGACGCCCGGTTTCGTCTACGAACTCTCGTGCGAACATCATGTGCGCAACGAAATCCGTCTTGATGGCGTCGAGAACTGGGAGCTGGACGCGCTGCAGACAGAAGAAGAACGCGGCGAGAGCGGAAATGCTCTGCCACTGGAGATCAGCCGCTCCCGGAACATCACGGTGGCGAACTATCACGGGTACCGGGTGATTAGCAGCAATACTCCATTCCCATATGCGGTGAAGGTCTCCGACTCGACGGGGATTCACATACGGAATATGCATGTTGACAGCAACAGCAAGGTGTCATTTGACAACTCAGTCTTCGATGCGACGCTTCATTCCGAGGTGCGCGCGCGGGAGTTTGCTGCCCTTGATCTGCCAGGCGTGACGACGCCAGCCGCGCCGGCGACTACGGCAATGCTGGCCTCAGATCCGCAGATAGAAAAGCTCGCTGGTGGCTTCTTTTCGATTTCCGGCGGTGTAGTGGATACGGCGGGCACGCTCTACTTTGTGGATACGCACTGGCAGCGGATTTACAAGTGGGACGCGAAAAATCGGGAAGCGATAACGGTAAATAGCGATCCGCTGCAGCCAGAGAACCTGGCATTCGATAAGGCGGGCGATCTGTTGGTGGTGTCAAGAAGCGGAGC
>JASIJX010000346.1 GCA_030049955.1 Acidobacteriaceae bacterium | reverse complement strand
CCGCCTCGAGCCCCATCCGCGCCAGCGATTCCACCTGCGCGGCCGGGTCGCGATCGATCCCGATGGCTCCAAGCTGTTGCCGGTCCATGCTGGTGAGCACGGTAACGGCCAGCAGTTGCGGCCTGTCGTTTGAATCTTGACTGGCAACGCCGGCCAATGCCTCGCGTGCGGCGGCCAGCATTGCCGGACCGCCAGCTGCATGGACGGTCATGAGCTTCGCGCCAAGCGCCGCAGCCGACCGCACTGCACCCGCAACGGTGTTGGGAATGTCATGAAATTTGAGATCGAGGAAGACGGAATAACTGCGCGCGGCGAGCTTTTCGACGATCTGGGGCCCGGCGGCTACGAACAGCTCGAGCCCGACTTTGAACCAGTGGCAGCGGCCCTCAAGCCGGTCGACGAGCGCAAAAGCAGAAGCGGCGTCGGGCACGTCCAGCGCGACGATGAGGCGATCTTGCGCGGATGCTTGAGCGTCGCGGCCGATGCTTATGCCGGTACGGGGCGACGAACTTTCAGGCGAAACTCCTTCCGGGGTTGGCATAATGGAATCGTACCGTATACTCTGCAGGAATTTCGTCTCAACTTCCTTACGCAGCTTCCTATAACGTCTAAATAAACACATACGCCAGCAGGAGCAGATATCGGTTGAGGACAATGGGAAAGTTTGGATTGTTCTTTTGGTTATCGTTCGGTTTGTGGGCCTCTGTCTCGGCGACCGCCTGGGCCAAGGTCGACACTAACCCGATGAACTACGATCCTCAGGTAAAGGAGGCCTACGAGCACTTCTACAACCTGGATTACGCCGGCGCGGTGGATCGCTTTGAGACCTACCACAACGAGCACCCCGGCGACCCGCAGGCCACGGCCTATCTGCTCAACGCGGTTGTCTTTCAGGAACTCTACCGGCAGGACCTGCTCGACACCACCTTCTACGCTACGGACGGCTTCCTGACCGGCCGCCACGCCACGCAGGAGGATCCGCAGGTGCGCGACCGTGTCTTCGCTCTGAGCGACGAGGTGACGCGCGAATCCGACTGGCGCCTGAACAAAAAACCGGATGACGTGGACGCGCTGTTTGCGCGCGGTTGGGCGCGCAGCCTGCGTTGTACCTACGTGGCAATGGTGGAGCGCGCCTTCGGCACCGGCTTCCGGCTGGCGACAAAGGCCCGGGACGATTGCACGCATGCACTCGCGCTCGACCCGAACTACGTGGACGCCAAGCTGGTCGTGGGCGTGTACGAATATGTGGTCGGCGCGCTGCCGCTGCCATTCAAATTCATCATCGGCATTGCCGGCATCACCGGCTCCAAATCTAAGGGCATGGCCATGCTAAGGGAGGCCGGCGAGCACGGCGTCATCACCAGCGTGGAGGCCCGCACGGCCATGGCGCTCTTCCTGCGCCGCGAGGCGAAATACCAGCAGGCCATCGAGGTGGTACGAAGCCTGCGCGCTCAGTATCCGCACTGTTTTCTCTTCGCCCTGGAAGAGGCCAACCTGCGCAAGGACTCGGGCGAAGGCATGCCGGCCGTGGACGCCTACCGCGAAATCGTGACCGACAGCTACAAGCCCGACTACTTCGCCTCTGCCAAGCTCGAACTGGTGAACTTCGGGCTGGGCGACGCTTTGCGCGGCCAGCGCCACTACGGCGAGGCCGCGCAAGCCTACGAGCAGGCCGCGCTCACGCCCGGCGTGGGGCCGGAGCTGAAGATCCGCTCGCTTGTGGCGGCAGGGCAGTGCCGCGACTTGAATGGCGAGCGCGACCTTGCTTTACGGGATTACCGCGCGGCCATTGAAGCCGGCCCGAATACCTCCCGTGCCGACATTGCCCGCAAAGGCCTGCGCAGCCCGTACCGCGGGACGTAGCTCCTACAGCGCCTCGCGCACTGCATCGTGAAAGGCCGGCCGCACTTGGCGGATGAGCTGGCTCGAGCGATCGGACCGGTCCGGCCACGTCCGGTTCGTGAGCAGCACCACGGCAACCGCGGCATCGAGATCGATCCACATCGAACACCCGCTGTAACCAAGATGCCCGATCGAGTTCCGCGAGAAATATTTCCCGGAAGACGAGTTCTCCGACGGCGTATCCCAGCCGAGCGCGCGCGAGCTGCCCTCGGGCGGCTGCCGCGCGGCAAAGGTTTCGATGGTTGCGCGCGAAAACAGCGCCCTATGATTCGCTCCGCCGTCGTCCTTCCACCCGCGCAGAATCTCTTGCGCAAACCGGAGCAAATCCGGCACCTTCGAAAACAGCCCGGCATGGCCTGCTGCGCCGTCCAGCACGTACGCATTTTCGTCCTGCACCTCGCCTTGAATCCGGCGGTGTCGAAAGCTTGTGTCTTGTTCTGTGGGTGGAATGGCGCTGCGCATCCCGGGCGCAGGACAGAACCGCGTCGAGCTGAGACCCAACGGATGAAAGACCTCGCGTTCGGCGAAGATGTGCAACGGCTCGCCGGTCGCGACTTCGATCGCCTTGCCGAGCAGAATGAAGCCGGGGTCGGAGTACTCGGCGCGCATGCCCGGCTCGGCCTCTAACGGTAGCTCAAGGCAGGCGCGCAGCAGCGCGCCCGGTGTTTGGGCGGCGCGAAAAAGCTCCACATAGCCGGGCATGCCGGAGTTGTGCGCCAGCAGGTGCCGAATTTTCACGTGCCGCGCGCGATCGCCCGCCGGACGGCCAATGACGAAGCGCGGCAGCAGATCGCCTACGGGCGTGTCGAGATCGAGCTTGCCCTGCTGGGCCGTACTCATCTCGAAGAGCAGCATGGCCACGGCGGTCGTTGCCGCCACCTTGGTCACGCTGGCAATGTCGAAGACCGTGCCAGGTTTCACGGCCGGGGCGTCATCGTCATAGGTGAACCGGCCCATCGCACCTTCGAGCACTACCTCGCCGCCGGCCACAACGCCAAAGGCGCAGCCGGGAAAGGCGCGCGTCTCGATGGCCTCCGATAGCACGCGTATAGCGGCGCGGAACCGGTCGTGCGCGTGCGAATCGCGGGCTTGCGAAGCGTTCACTGTACTCGGCAGATCTGGCAAACTCATCGCTGGTCGAAGAATAACCTAGATGTGCCTGAAATAGGGCAGATTTGCCGGCCGCGCAGCAGTGGATTTTCCTTCCTCGCGCGTCGCGCTGCGGTTATCCTTTTTGCGGAACGGTCCGTCTATACCATGAGGGCCAGGAGGCGTTCGATGCGAGTACAGGGGAGCAGCCTGCCGGCTGCATTTCTGGCCGGAGTTATCGCCATTGGCAGCCAAGCGGTCGCGCAGGCTCCGTCGCAGCCCGCGGCCACACAGCCCGATCCGGCTCTAACCACCCGGACCGCAGCCCCCGAGGCAGCGCCGGCTGCGCCAGGTGCATCGTCCGTCGCACCTGCCCAGCGCACCTACACCGTTCCTGCCGGCACCAAGATTCTCTTGCAATTGCGCAGCGCCATCAACACCAAAAGCGCGCACCCCGGAGACGGCGTATATCTTTCGTCCACCTTCCCGGTCGTCGTCGGCAATCGTGTGATGATCCCCGTGGGCGTCTATGTGCAGGGCGTGGTGGACCGCGTGCAGCGCGCCAACCACGAGAAGCGCAAGGCAGAGCTCGACATGCACTTCACCTCCATCATCTTTCCCAATGGCTCGGTGGTTGAAATTCCGGGCGTGGTCGACAGCTTGCCGGGAGCAAGCAAGCAAACCGTGAAGAATGACGGCGAGGGAACCATCCAGCAGGATCCCGACAAGACGCGCAACGCCGGCGAGGTAGCCAAGATCTCCGTACCTACCGGCGCCACCGTGGGAGCGATCGGCGGGCTGGGTGCCGGGCATCCGCTGGCTGGCGGGCTGGCCGGCATCGGCGCGGGACTGGCGACGGCTGGCATTGTTTCGCTGTTTACGCGCGGCGCCGATGTGAGCATCGAAGCCGGCACGCAGGTGGAGATGGAACTGCAGCGGCCGTTAATCCTGCAGGAAGAAAACCTGGCCGCGGTCGGCGCGCCTGGCGCCGCGGCTCCGCTGGCGCCTTCGCCCGACCAGCCAAGGCCAATCGCCAAGCCAACGCATGCCAAGGTGCTGTGCCCGCCAGGAGGGCTCGGCTGCAACTGAGATGCAATCGAACGGAAATCCACCTCTACAGCGAGTAATCTAAAGAAGAGATGTCCACGCTTCCCGAAGAACCAGAGATCG
>JASIJX010000345.1 GCA_030049955.1 Acidobacteriaceae bacterium | reverse complement strand
CCGTCCGCGCTTGCATCGCTCCACTCCACCTTGATTCCCGGCAGCCGGTTGCCTGCAAGCGCCAGCGCGAAATTCATCCGGTCCACCAGCGCGCCCGTCGAAACCCACGTTGCAGCCTTCCAGTCCCAACCGCTTGGCGGCACGCACCCATAGAGCGGCATGCCCATCTGCCGCAGATTGTTAATCAGCGGTTCATAGTTCTCCACGTCCGCATTCGAAGCGCGCGCCGCAGAAACCACAAATTCAAGCGGCGTCTTTACCTTCGCGCCAAAATCATTCGCAGCCCAGAACTCCTGCGAGTGGAAAAGCGTCTGCAACACCGCCGGAATATCCCCGCCGCTCGCAAGGTACGTGCGCGCCATCCGCTGCACCAGCTCCTGTGGTGGATCGTCACTCACAAACCGCACCGCCAGCTCGCGCGAAAGGAACTGCGCTGTCGCCGGCCGGGTGGCAAGAAAATGCAGCAGCGCCTCGCCCTCCTTTTCGCCACCATCTTTGAACTTCTGCCCCATTACCTTATTCGTGCCCGGCTCGTGACGCATGGGATTGAACTGAAACCCGCCACCGAGCTGCGGCCGCTCCACCGTCCATCCCGTCAGGATTCGCGCCACCTGGATCACATCGGCCTGCGTGTAGCCGCCGTTCACGCCGAGCGTGTGCAGCTCCATCAGCTCGCGCGCATAATTTTCGTTCAACCCCTCCGGTGCGTTATTCGGCCGGCGGAATGCCACCATCTTCGCCCGTTCCGCCGCCGGCGAATCCGGCCCCGTGCTCTCTGCGTTATCCAAGTACACCAGCATCGCCGGGCTGTGTGCTACAGCTTCCAGAAGGTTCTCGAATTTGCCCAGCGCAAACGGGCGGATCGTATCCCGCTCGTAACTGACGAGATAGTACGGCATCTGCTCATTCTTGCGCAGGTAAATATTGAAGTGATTGAGCCAGAAGTCGGTCATCACCTCCTCGAGCTGCGCGTTCGAGTAAATGTCGCGCGTCAACCGCTCGGCAAGTAGTTCGCTGGCAACGAGCCGTTCGGGATTTTCAAGCGCTGCGACCGCCTCACGCATCTGCGGCGTCAGGTCGGCAACCAGCGCCGTCCGTTGCGGCGGCCGCAGCGAATGCATGAATGCCTCGAACTCCGCCGGCTGCATCGCAATCAACCGCGCCACCCGCGCATTCGGTTCTAGCGCCAGTACCGCATCCGTCCCCGGATCGTCGTCGAGCGCGTCCATCCTCTTCGCCAGCGCCATCGCCCGTGGATCGGAAATTGGGTCGGAAATCGCGCCCGCCGCAGCAGCACCAGCAGGCGCCGCAGCACCGGCATCCATGCTGTTAGCGCCAGCCGCGGAACCGGCATTCATTTGCGGCGGACTCACCCCGGGCGCATTCGCCTGCGCCCCGCTTGCAGCCGCTGTCTTCTCCGCCTTTGCCTCTTTCCTCGCGTTCAGCCGGTAAATCGCGTTCTCGTACACAGCATGCAGGAAGGGATTCTCAGGAATCGGGAGCTTGCCATTGGCCGCCTGCCGTATCACCGCATTTGACGGCACACGAAACAGCAGATCCTCGGTGCTCAACCGCATCGCCACAAACTGCTGCAGCCGCTCGTCAAGCTCGGAATTATCGATCGCCTGCGGATGCAGTTGCTGCTCGAACCATTGATCCAGCCCCATCGCCCGCACCGCCTCCACATCGCCCGGCCGTGGCCCGAAGGTGAATCGTTCGAGCGCATGCACAATCCGCTCATCGCCCTGCATTTGGGTGGAGACATAGGCTGGCCGCGACGAGGTCGCCGCCGGTTGCCCGGCCGCAGCTGGTATCGGCTCCGTGGCTACCATCGCCGCCGGCATCATCAGGTTCGGGAGCAGCATGCGTACCAGCACGCGTCGCAACAAAGCCATGAAAGAAACTCCAGCAGGAAATCAGCCGGGAAGCAAGGCGCGCAATCGTACTGCGCCAAATGGTACTGAAGGAGCAGACGGTCTTTGAAACGTAAAGTTGCGGCGCTGAAACGGGAAATCTCGCCGAATCTGCTCTCCAGTAACCGGCTCATCCCAACCCCACTCATCTGCCCCCAGATGTTAGCGTATTCTTTGACGGCTCAACATGAACCGACGTACGCGCAGAACGCTCCTCATCGTTGCCCTGGTGCTCCTGTTGCTGGCCGTGGCCGTGTTTCTGCGCTCCAAGGCGCCGCCGGAAGCAGCACGCCTGCTTCCCGAGTCCGACGGCATCGTCTACGTCAATCTCAAACCGATCCGCGCATTTATGCCCCGGCATATGCGGCCGCCCCAGCGCGTGCCCGAGTACCAGCAATTTGTCGACGCGACCGGCATCGATTGGGAGCGCGATCTTGACCAGGTGGCCGTCGCTCTGCACCGCATGCCCGATCCCAACGGACCGAACGGTCCAGTCGCCTACTCGATCGTCCTCGTCGGCAAGCTCAGCGGCAAGCGCCTGAATGCGTGGCTCGCGGCGCACTCCGAATCCCGCGAAGTCTACGCCGCCAGGACCATCTACAACATTCCCTCCGAAGGCCGCACCGTGCGCGTCTCGCAGATCGGCTACGATATGGTCGCCATCTCCAATACGCCCACCCCGGAACAGATTCATTCCATCATCGACCGCCATCGCACCGCGGCTCTTCCTTTTGCCGGCTCGTCGGTTCTCCAGCAGTACTACCACGAGGTGCCGCTTCTCGCACTCGTCTGGGGCGTAGGCAAAATCGGTCTGCCGTTTTCAAACAGTGGAGCCATCAGCGTCCTCGGCTTTCAACTCCCGCTGCCTGCCGACTCCACCGTTATCGCCAGTCTTGCGCCCACCATCCCCGTCACCGGCTCGCTCCACTTCGAGGGGCTGCTCAAGTTCCGCGTAGAAGAGATCGCCCGCAGCGAATCCGTCGCCGCCGGCCAGGCTCAGGCGCTGGGAACCATCGTCAGCCTCTTCCAGAGGATATCCGTGCCACTCGCCGACACGCCGGTAAACAATGGCTTCAAAGAGCTGTTAAAGACAGCCGCCGTGACGCAAAAAAACGACCGCGTCGTGATCACGGCTTCGCTGCCGGCAAGTTTCGTGGCCGGCATGGTGGAGGGCCAGGCCAATGCGCCATCTCCTGCAGCGCCGCCAGTCCTTGGCGCATCGAAATGACAGTTAACCACCATTTACCATCAACAAGAGAGGGGTAATGAAACGCTTTCAGCGCTTTGCTCTGTTGTCCGGCATTTTCTTTGCACTGGTATTTGTGTTCCTTGCCGTCGTCAGCTCCGCCGATTCCGACAATAAACATCCGGTGCTCACCGCCCAATCCGCTTTTACTGACGCCGCCCACGAGTCGCCCGGCATCCGCCGCCACATCACGCTGGCCGATCTCCCCGCTCCCGCCGAAGATCAATCGGTCGACAACGGCCCGGATGTGGTCCCGCGCCCGGCCAACGCATGGCCCATCGCGCCAAAGGGATTCAAAGTAGAAATGTATGCCACAGACCTCGATAACCCCCGCGAGTTGCGCACCGCGCCCAACGGTGACATCTTCCTCGCCGAAAGCGAAAGCGGTGAAATCAAGGTCTTTCGCGGTGTTACGCCTGACGGCAAGCCGCAGCAAATGTCTGTCTTTGCAACCGGTCTGCACCAGCCCTTCGGCATCGCCTTCTACCCCCTCGGCAATGATCCTCAGTGGGTTTACATCGGCGATACCGACGCCATCGTGCGCTTCCCCTACCACAACGGCGACATGAAGGCCCGCGGCCCCATGGAGAAACTCGCTGACCTGCCTGGCGGCGGCCGTCTCCGCGGCGGCGGCCACTGGACACGCGACCTCGTCTTCTCGAAAGACGGATCGAAGCTCTTCGCCTCGGTCGGCTCACATTCCAACGTCGACGATCCAGATACCCACCCCGAGGAATATCACCGCGCCGACGTTCTTGAGTACAGCCCCGAGGGCAAATTCCGCGAAGTGTGGGGCTGGGGCATCCGCAACTGCGTTGGCGAAGCCATCAATCCCAGCACCGGCGAGCTCTGGTGCTCCACAAACGAGCGCGACGGCCTCGGCAACAACCTCGTTCCCGACTACATCACCCATGTGCCCGAAGGCGGTTTCTTCGGCTGGCCCTGGTGGTACATGGGCGGCCATCAGGACCCGCGTCATGAAGGCAAGCATCCTGAGCTCAAATCAAAGGTGCTTACCCCCGACGTCATCCTGCAGCCACACTTCGCTTCGCTCGAGATGATCTTCTACCAGGGCTCCAAAACCGGAGAAGGTGGATTCCCGGCCGAGTATCGCGGCGACGGCTTTGCCGCCGAGCACGGCTCCTGGAACCGCAGCCTGCGCACCGGCTATGAAGTCATCCGCGTACCCATGCGCGACGGCCACGCCACCGGCGAATACGAGGATTTTCTCACTGGCTTCACGATAGGCGATGGCAACGTCTGGGGTCGGCCAGTGGGCGTGACAGAAGCCAAAGACGGCTCACTTTTCGTCTCCGACGACGGCTCACGCACCATCTGGCACGTCATCTACACGGGCACAAAGTAGCTGTGTTCTGAGTGTCCCGCCCTAGGCGTTTCTTCGACTTAGCGCCCAGGGTGGGAACCTCATTGTAGGTCTGCGGACCGACGTTGCGTACGCGGCTCGCCCTACAATTCGAGGGCAAATAAAATTGCCTCCGCATCCCCTATTCTAGCCACTCCGAAGGCCGCATCTTCCTGAGTTTTCAGGCATTATTTACTTAGAGCAACTCGCGAATGCACCTTGATTATCTATCCTGCGCTCTAACCATCATCTCCACTTTCCTGGTGGGCCGTAGAAACTGGACCGGACTCGTTGTGGCCGCCGTTAACAGCTTGATTGTCTGCGACATAGGCTGGAAAACATCACAAATTGGCCTGATCCCCGCCAATGTGTTCTGCCTCGCTGTCTATATCTTCAGCGTCCGTTCGTGGAAAAGAGGGGCAAAGAGCAACCAGTCTGCGGCCGATAGCGAAAAGCAAGAGGCTCAGTTACCCTTGTTCCGCCGTATCTTGGCGAAGGCGCAGGGAGTCGTTTCACAAAGCAACGCGAAATCGCAAGAAGCCGCATCACAGATCGAACTGCGGCGCCCAATACCATTCAAAGCCGCCACTGCCACCGTCAGCCGGTCGTGGGCGCGTCATAGCCTTCGCCGGCGGCAGAAACGGTCGGCGATTGCCTCGCCTCGACCCGGCGTATACTCACGTGCAGCGGCGCGATAGCGTCCTTCGCGGGCCTCACGAGGAGATCAAATGGCCGACTTCGTTGTCTCCCTGCGGCAGCATGAATACCAGTCAAGCCTAGGCGCGCTTCGCAACCATCTGGAGAGTTCTCGAGTTGGGGCTCTCGATATCGAACTGAAGCTGCCCAGCGTCGATCTTCCGGTTCATTTGCAGCTGCGTTGTTCCGATGCCTACGTCATCGGTTTCAACGGCGCGGACGGTTGGTATCACTTCGAAAATGAGGCGGGTGGCTGGGGATCCAGTTGCGGAATTGGCAGCAACTACAATGTCCTCGGCGAAGTCGGTCAGATTACGGTCGGATCGGTCGACGGCCTGGCGGCCTTGGCGAAGTACAAGTCGGGAGAAAAGCTCGATACCAAACTAGTCGTCATTGCTGCAGCGGTGATCAGCGAGTCTCTTCGTTTTGCAACCGTTACAACGTACTTCACCGGCCTGTTCAACGGCCTCTATAACGGCATTCCTCTCAACCAGGTTGTGCCCAGCGGCGATCTCAAGAAGAAGTATTTCCTCAACTGGGATGATCTCTCGAAGAAGAATGACCCAGGAGTGCTGCTGAAAAAGTGACACACTCCGAGCAGGCTTCAGGCGTACCTGGAACGACTCAGAGCCTGTGGTGCCCCCGATCCTGGCAGCACACTTTGCGGCCAGGCTCGGAATAGCAAGCAGTGAAGCGACCCGCCGCTATTTCTCCTTCAATCCCAGCGCCTCAAGTATTGCCTCATCCACCACTGCCGGCTGCCCATCCTGCTTGTGCACCACGCCGAACCCGCCACGGTAGTCCCACATCGCCCATCCAATCCCGTCCGCCTCCAGCGCCATCCGCACGTCGCGGATCCACCTTGCCCGTGACGCCGGATCCATGTGCTCGCGGTACGCGCCGAACTCGTTGCAGATCAGCGGCACGTTGTTCTCCCGCGCCCACGCTGCCCCCTCGTCGATCAGCGCCCGAATTCGCTCCCCGTCCCAGTGATCCAGCCAGTAGTTCTTGAGCGAAAATCGGTCTACTGCGTCCGGAACCTCGGCCAGCGATTCTGCCATCGACGCCTCGGCCGGCGGATACGGAATATCGTGCGTGTAACTCCACCAAGGCACGCTCCAGCTCGATCCCTGGTGCGTAAACTCGTGCGGCTCATAGAAGTGGAAGTTGTAGATCACATTGCCGTCGGCCAGAGGCTCCAGCGCAAGCAGGTCCTGCAAATTTGAGTAGCTCCCACCAGCCGCAATAATCGTCTGCCGCGGAGCCGCCACTCGGATAGCCGCAGCCAATCGCTGCTGAATGCCGGCCCAGCGATAGCGGTCGTCAACCTCTGGCTCGTTCATAATCTCGAAGAAGACCCGTTCCGGGTCGCGACCGGCGTAATGCGCGGCTAGCAGCCTCCAAAGCATTGCTGTCCGGTCTACCGCATCATTGTTCGCACGCAGTTGCTGCTTGTAACTGTCACTGGGATGCAGGTCGATAATCACCGCCAGTCCGTCGGCCAGCATCGTATCCACGGCCCGATCGAGCCGGGCAATAAAGTCACCATTCGCTCCGCCGCGTCCATAAAACGCTTGCTCCAGCGGCGCCGCATCAATGCTCAGTCGCACATGGTCAAAACCCATCCGCGCCATGAGTGCAATATCTGCCGCGTCCGTATAGCGGTCGGTCCGTGCCGCCGAGTAGTCACTCGACTGCGCAAACCACTCTGAAGCGTTGATCCCATGCCGCAGGTGCTGCGCGCGGGCAAAGGCCGTGCGCAGATCGGTAGCGCGGTCCTGGGCGAAAGCTGACACAAGCGAAGCGGAAACCAGTGCAAAAAAGACAAGAAAATAGCGGCGAACCTGCACAGCGCATCCTCCATGTGGCTCTGTGAATTTTCCCCACACGATAACACCCCGGTCCCAGGGGTCGGTAAGTCCCAGGGGCCGGCACACTGAATCTCTTACTTTGAGGCGGCTGGCAGATGTCCCGCGCTATTGTCCGCGTGTCGAAGCTGCATCCAGTCCCGCTTCCTGCTCGTAGGTTTCGCGCAGGTATTTATGCGGGTTTACGGGTACATTGTGTACCCGCACCTCGTAGTGCAGGTGCGGCCCGGTTGCCCGGCCGGACTCGCCCACGTATCCAATCACCTGGCCGCGCGTAACATGCTCGCCGGGCAGGACAGCAAAGCCGGAAAGATGCCCGTAGAGAGTGCTCAGGTTGTGTCCGTGGTCCAGTTCCACTACCCGTCCATAGCCGGAGGCCATGCCCGCCCGCATCACGTTGCCGTCTGCGGCGGCGCGCACAGGGGTGCCCATCGGCGCGTCGATGTCGATTCCCGCGTGGAACGCCCCTTCACCATTGAACGGATCCAGGCGCTCACCAAAGCTCGATGCCACGGGGCCCTCAACGGGCCACAGCGAAGGCGCATCGGCCAACTCCGTCCAGTCACCCGTAAAGCTCGGGCTCAATCCACCTTCGAGCGCCCGCGACACCGCCCCCGACAGCGCATCGGTGCGCAGTGCGTAAAACTCTTCCATCGAACTCTCGATCTGTTGCGCGCTCGGGTCACCGTTCTGATCATCCGCCTGCGCCAGCGAACCCGGCGTTGGAGATGCTGCGGACTTCGCTTGCGCACCGTGCCCCTCAACCCGCGTCTCGACTGCAAGCCGGTTCTGCCGCAACCCGTACAGCGCCGTCACCTCGTTGGCCAGCGCGCCCAGTGACGCCACCTGAATGCTGCGGTCGTGGGCAAGCTCCGCCATCTGGTTGTAGTCCTTGCGCAGCGTCTCCCGTTCCTGCCGAACCTGGTTGTAGCTTTCGGTCTTCAGCAGCATGCGGGTATACGAACCCGCCAGCCCCACGATCGTGAACGTACCGACCACGGCAGCCGCCACAAAACCGTATGCGTACCTGAGAGGAACGGGAATCTTGCGAATCTGTCCATCCTCATCGCGTGCAACGAAGAGAATGTAATAGCGCTTGCGTAACATTTTGACCTCTCAAACTAATGTGCGCAGATTCGCAATTCGAGGAACCACAGAATGGCACAACCCGAAGGAATTCCAACAGGCGCATAGAATGCACCCAATTGCTGCTTAGAAAAATGGCTGCTTCAGGTTATCAGAGTGAACCAGGGCGGTCAAGCATTTGTTCCAAGCGCATCCTGAGCAATATCAATGACTTGTTCCACACTCGAGGTACTTTGGTACCGGCGGAGCTGTCCATCATTGCGTAGGATTTCGTGTCGATTTGCGACAATGCTCTCCCGTTGCGGAGATGTTTTTCCGCCGTATCTCTCTCCTCCCTTAGCTTGTTGGTGCTCTGATATTCACCTCAAGGCGTCTGTGAGTGATTGATTCTAGCGAAGCTGTGAGTAAGTCCTTACGGTACACGAACATAGAGGGAGGCTTATCGCATAACTACCATATTTTTCACGAATTTGTCGTCAGAGCCGGGGGGAGGGCCTACATCTTCGATTCTCAGGCCGGTACGACCACATCGTCCCATCCGTGACATATCCTCAAAAAGTGAGATCCCCGACTGAAAGACGTCCGGCCGAGCTTGTACTCATCGACCGCATCCGCCGGCGCGCCTCTTCAGTCGGCCGAACCGAACTCCGCCTCGGCATCGGCGACGATTGCGCTCTACTTCGCCCGCGCGTCGGCGAAGAACTGGCCGTCACGACGGATCTCTCGATCGCCGGCCGCCATTTCCTCCTGGAGCGCCATCCTGCCGAAGCCGTCGGCCATCGCACCCTGGCCCGCGGCCTCAGCGATCTTGCCGCCATGGGCGCGCGCCCGCTGGCCGCGTTTCTTTCGATAGCGCTCCCTCGCGACCTTGTCGGCAACGGGCAGGCACGCAAGAGCACTCGAGAATCCCGGCAAAAAACTTGGCCAGAAGCCTGGCAAAAAACCTGGATCGACCGCTTCCTCGACGGTTTTCTCGCGCTCGCCGACGCAACCGCAACCCCTCTGGCCGGCGGCGATCTCGCCCAATCGCCCATCTTCGCCGCCGACATCGTCCTAATCGGCGCCGTCCGGCGCGGCCAGGCTCTGCTGCGCTCTGGCGCGCGACCAGGTCATCTGCTTTACGTCACCGGCAGCCTCGGCGGCGCGACGGTGGGACTCCGCCATCTGCTGGCAATGAAAGGGGCGAGCCCTAGCCGGAATAAAAGGGCCAAGCAAATCGGCGGGGCTTCAACCCTGGAGGGAAGAATTGCAGACCCGATCCTCAAACCCCACCTCTGGCCTGTTCCTCGTCTCGCTCAGGGACAATGGCTCATCCGCCGCCGAGCCTCATCCGCCATCGACATCAGCGACGGTCTCTCCACCGATCTCGCCCATCTCTGCCAGGAATCGGGCGTCTCCGCTGAACTCGATGCCCGGTCAATCCCCATCGCCCTTGGCGCCACTCTCCATGACGCGCTCCACGGTGGTGAAGACTACGAACTGCTCTTCACCGCGCCAGCCACTGTGCATTTCCCACGCGCAATCGCCGGCATTCCGGTAACGCAGATCGGCCGCATTGTGCGCCGCCGCGCAGGCAAGCCGCAGATGACCTTGATCGCAGCGGACGGCCAGCGTCCACTTGAACCGGCAGGGTGGGAACACTTTGCATGACAGCGCGGCCGGGACCCTACTATCAACGCCGTTCCCGATCTGCGGCTATCATCGAACAATGGCAACCAAGGACGTTTTCTGGATCGAGGGGAAGCCCCCGGCGCAACTGGCAGTTATTCTGCGCCCCAGGGGCGGCGATTGGCTGCCGCACGAGATGCTCCGACTGCGCCGCAGCGGCATCAAGACCGTGGTATCGCTCCTGGAGCCTGAGGAAGCCCGCTATCTTGAGCTAGCGCAAGAGCCAGCCGCTGCTCGGGAAGCTGGACTGGATTTCCTCTCCCACCCGATACCAGACATCTGCATTCCAGCGGACGAGGCCGGTTTCCGCCGCTTCGTCGCGGGTCTGGCGGAGCGGCTCCGGAACGGAGACGCGATTGGCGTACATTGCCGCGCTTGCATCGGCCGCGCGACCGTCACGACCGCCTGCACGTTGATCGAATTGGGCTGGAAGCCGAAGACAGCTCTTGCGGCTGTAGCCGAGGCCCGCGGCTGCCAGGTTCCCGACACGCGGGAGCAGCGAGAGTGGATACTCGGCTACAGAGCGCAACCATGAGCCGCCCGCCGGAAAAGCCGAATCAGCCAGCTGCGATCAGCGAGCCAACGGTCAATCTAAGCTTTCCTCGCCGCTGGCAAGCCGAGATCCTCCCGGCCCGTCCGCCCATCCTCCCGCAGCGCCATTTCGTCTACCCTGCTCAGGCCGATGAGGTTGAGCGCGGCGCCCTCGAACTGATGATCCGCCCGCACGAGGGGCTGCCATTTCTCGCCACCTGCGCCTTGGGCTTCCGCGATCCCGCCGTTCCTACGGGCATATGGTCCACTCCGGAACCGGAAAAAATCTGCGCTGTCTCCGGCGGCTACGCCTACCTGATCGACACGACTGCCCCGCAGCGCTTCACCATGCTTGCTTATCGTCCGGTACTGGAAATACGTCCCGCAACCCCGGAATCGCTGCTGCTATTCGTAGGTCATCGCTCCATCCTGGCCTGGGGCGCGAACGGCCACGCATGGGAGAGCGGGAAATTATCTGACGAAGGCCTCACGCTTGGCGAGATCGAAAACGGAATCCTGCACGGCGTGGGATGGGAGATGATCAGCGATCGAGAGACCGCTTTCCACCTCGATCTGCGTACCGGTGCCCGTCTGCAAGATAATTAAAAACCCGCGATGGACTATCCGGCCGCACAAACCCGCTAACTCGCGACGCCCATTTGGGTGAGCGCTAACCGTTAACTCACTGCACCTTAACCCTACTGCAGCGGCCGGTAACAGATCTGTTCGCCATCCAGCCGGTACTCGGCTGAACAGGCGTCCCCGCCACAGATCATTGCGTCGCCCGAGTAGAGCTGTTGCCGCGTGATCAGCCCAAGCGTGCCGCATCGCGGGCACGCCATCACGGCAACATAGGGATTCTGCGCCTGGCCCAGTTTCGACGGGTTATCCAGTACAAACACCGTGCCGGGATCCATCTTTTCCGGCATCCACTCTTCAAGAAACTCGAGCTCGGCTGACATCCTGCCCTCCCCCGGGTGAGATTGCCAACGCCGCATCATACGCAGATCTGCGGCCCTGTTTCTTACCGTAGGCCCCAAAGCTTTCCTGGAGCCGCTTTTCTATTATTCTTCAACACGACCCCGTACATTTGGTTGCAGCCAGTGTTGCCCCAGCGGACCGGGATGTCAACTACAATTGCAGTTCCCAGTATCAAAATAGGTTATCGCCAAAGATTACTCCCACGCCTCACCGCGCAGCCGTCTTTATCGTTGCCTGAGTGCGCGCGTACTCGTCGATTGCCCGGTACGTCTCCACATTGCGCAGAATCGCCTGCACATAATCGCGCGTCTGCGTAAACGGAATCGATTCGACGAACTCATCCATCCCCGAGTACGGCCCCGCCGCCTGCCATTCAGTCACGCGGTTATCGCCGGCGTTGTAAGCCGCCAGCGCGTACTCCTGCACGCCCCCAAAGCGGTCGATCATCTGCCGCAGATACCGCGTCCCCAGCTTGATGTTGGTCTCCGGGTCGAGCAACTGGAACGTCTGGAAGTGGGTCATTCCCTCCTCGCGCGCCATCGTCCGCCCCACTGAGGGAAGAAGCTGCATCAGGCCCCAAGCGTTCGCGTAGGAAACTGCATTCGGATTGAACTCCGACTCCTGCCGGATCAGCGACGCCACCAGGTATGGGTCCAGATCGTTCTTCGCCGCCTCCGTGCGGATCGTATCCCACCACGGTTCGGGATACAAAATCCGCCAGTACGCCAGCGGAATCGCACTGATGGGCGCCATCGAGGCATATGGCAGCGCCCGTTTCATCGACCGGAGCGCGTGAAAGGTCTCGTCGTACGAGGCGTAAATCTGCGCTTCTGCCAACGCGCTCCACGACTCCGAATCCGGATCGGCCTGGATTTCCTGTGCGATGTATTCGTTCAATCCCGCATTGGCGAGCAATCGCGCCTTCGCCAGGTGCGGGCTGTCGGCCGGAAACGTGTCCACCAGCTTAGGCTCAACCAGCGGCTGAAAATGATCGAGATCCAGGGCCTCCGGCAGGCGGTCTTTGCCCGCTGGGGTGGAGAGCCCCGACCCCGCCGGCTCCGGCTTTCCCAGTTCGTCCAGTCGTACCCGCGCCATCTGCGCATAAAAATAATGCGGATACGCGCGAATAATCGCTCGGTAATCAGCCGCCGCAAGCGACGGGTAGTGCTCCAAGGTCTCGTACAGTCGCCCACGCCAGTAAAGCGCGCTCACGGTCTCGGCTGCCGCCGGGTAACGCTCAATCTGTTCGTCAAAAAGCTTGGCCGCCGCCTTGTAATCACCCTCGCGATAGCTCAGCCAGCCAGCCCGCCAGTGCGCAGCCGCCGCGTACTTGTGCTGCGGAAAGTGCTCAGCCAGGTAACTGTAATACGTCACCGCGTTTGCATAATCGCGCTTCAGCAAGTACATGTTCCCGCTCGAATATAGGGCCTCGGCCAGCCAAGGGCTGCGCGGGAAGCGCGCCTCCATCTCGGAAACAATCCGCTGCTGGTCGGCTTCGTCGTCGCGATCCCGTGCCAACTCCATCAGCAGGTCAAGACGCCTTGCGCCGTTCTCGTCGTCGGTGTCCGGCAGCGCCTGCGCCTCGGCGGGTGTAAGCCGGTTCAGCTTCAGCTCGCAGGCCGCCAGCGCTACGGCAAAACTGTTGCGCTCGGCTGCGCTCAGGCCTGGCACACGCTGGAGCGCTCGGTACTGGTCTGCGGCTTCGTTATACCGCCCGGCGTTGTAATAGGCATCGCCCAGGCTGCGCAACTCGGTCGCCGTCAGCGTTTGCTCGGCCCCCAGCTCTGTCAGCCGCGCCAAAGCCTCCTGCGCTTCGCTGCTCAGCGGATGCTCAAGCAACAGCTGCTTGAAAGCCGTGATCGCCGCATCCCGCTCACCCAGCGCGTATTCCACTTGCCCCGCGGCCAACTGGTAGCCTACGCGATCGGCCGCATCGGTGTCGGCCGCCGCCGCCAGCACCTCCCGCGCAGACCCCGGATTATTCAGCGCCAGTAGCACCGTAGCCTCAAGCTCCGGAACCTGGTCCACAAAAATGCTGTCCGGGTAACGCTCGGCAAAGCCATGTAGCAGCGTCTCGGCCGCGGCATTGTCGCCGGCGTCGTGTTCCGCCTCGGCAGCCAGATAATCGGCAAAGTCGGCCAACTCTCCGCTGTCCTCCCGCGCTTCATGGAAGTTCGCAACCGCTTCGCTGTAGTGCTGGTCCAGCAGATACGCATGGCCCAGCGCCAGGTACGCCGCCGCGGCCGCATCACCGGTGTGCCGGTGCGCATACGCCGTCACCCCCGCGTACGCTTCCGGCGTGCGCAGCGTCGCAAGCTGCTGCGCCATCGGCCGCAGTTCGCTCGAGGCAATAAATGCCTGCCGGATCCGCGCCGTCCTCGCCCTGCGCACTGCTCTGCTGGCCCGCGGGCGCACGTGCCGCCGCCGCGCGCTTGTCCGATGGGTGCTTGTCTCATGGGTGCTCGCCCCATGCGTGTTCGTCCGTTGCGTGCTTGTCCGTTTTCCCGTCCCAGCGTCTTGACTGGCTGCGGTCTCCTTTTCGCTTGTGGCCGCAGCCGTGCCCGGCTTGTGCGTCGCCTGCTTGTGCGTCTCCGTGCCCGCCTGAGCACCCGGTTGAGCAGTTGTCTGGCCGCCCGCCTGCGCCGCCGCGCCACTCGCCGCTATCAGAAGGCAACAAAACAGCGTTGCGCCGCGCCCGAAGCGCGCAAACACACGACCGGTAAAGACACCCGAATCCAAAGCTGGATCCTGGGGCAAACCCGAGGAAAAGGACTGCATAATTTTCACTCTATTCCTTTTTTGCCTGACAGACGCGTACCAGAAGCACCTGCCCTTTAACCCAAAGGATGCACCTGACCCAGTTTGGTTGACCCGAGCCCACTCCGGTACACTCATTCTTTGACGGTTGGAACCCAGGAAACGAACCCCGAGGATTTCTCGCAACCAACTCCCATGTCGACCATCCAACCAATTGCAGGTGATGCCGGGGAACACCCGGACCTCGCTCTCGTCGAGCGGGTTCGGGCGGGCGATCTGGCTGCCTACGATACTCTGGTCCGCAAGTATGAGCGGCAGGTCTTCCGGATTGCACAGCACATCACGCAGAACCGCGAAGACGCTGAAGATGTAATGCAGGACGCTTTTCTGAAGGCGTACGAGAAGCTCGACCAGTTTCAGGGAAACGCGAAGTTTTACACATGGTTGGTTCGAATAGCGGTCAACGAGAGCTTGATGCGGCTGCGCAAGCGCCGCACCAGCAAAACGGTCTCGATGGACGAGGACCTGCAGACGGAAGAAGGCAGCGTACCACGCGACTTCGCCGACTGGGCCCCCAACCCCGAGCAGAACTACGACAACTCCGAGTTGTCGGACATTCTGCGCCGCACCATCAATGGTCTGCCGCGCGGGTTCCGCGTTGTTTTCGTTCTGCGCGACGTCGAGAACCTCTCGACCGAGGAAACAGCCGAGGCCCTCGGCCTTTCGGTTCCTGCCGTCAAATCGCGCCTGCTGCGCGCCCGTCTGCAGCTGCGCGAGCGGCTCAGCCGCTACTTCCGCGCCGGCGCCAAGCCAGCGCCTTTAACCCAGAAACAAGTCCAGAAACGCGCCGCCTCGCCGGCAGAAAAGCGAGGCTGAACAAACATGACCTGCACTGAATTCCTCGCCATGCTCGACGACG
>JASIJX010000344.1 GCA_030049955.1 Acidobacteriaceae bacterium | reverse complement strand
ACCACTGCCTGTACCAGGACAACCTGGTTGGTGTGGACTTTTGCGAAAACATGGTCAAGGAAACCAACCCCGGCGTATGGCAGAAGGCACAGAAAACCGCCGCACCGAACGCCGACAAACATGGGTACAAAACCATTGCCGACATCATGACGGCGCTCAACCCTTTCACCGGCGAGTTTTATCGCGAAACGCTGCAGATGAGCCGGCTGACGCGCGAGATGTTCTGCCTGATGGAAGGCCGGCACGTGCATCCTTCCACGTTGTACCCCGGCGGCCCGGGAACGGTCGCAACTGTGCAGCTGTTCACGGATTTTGCCGTACGCCTGGCCAAATATGCGGAGTTCATGAAGCGCGTGGTGCCGCTGCACGACGACCTGTTCGATTTCTTCTATGAAGCGCTTCCCGGTTACGAGCAGGTTGGCCAGCGCCGCGTTCTGATGGGCTGCTGGGGCTCGTTCAACGATCCTGCTTTCTGCGATTACACGTACAAGAACATGGGTGACTGGGGCCGCAAGATGTTCGTTACTCCCGGCGTCATCGTAGACGGGAAGCTGGTGACCAATGACCTGATCGACATCAACCTGGGCATGCGCATCCTGCTTGGCAGCTCCTACTACGACTCCTGGGAGTACGACGAGATATTCGTAAAAGAGGATCCGCTTGGCAACCCCATCGACCGCAATCACCCCTGGAACCAGACGACCACGCCGCGTCCGCAGAAGCGCGATTTTGGCCGAAAATACACGTGGGTCATGTCGCCTCGGTGGTATGACAAGCGGACAGGCGATCATCTGCCGCTCGATACTGGCGGCGGTCCCATCGCGCGTCTCTGGTCCACTGCGCTGAGCGGCCTAGTGAAGAACGACTACATTGAGGCAACCGGCAATAGCGTGAAGATCCGGCTGCCGAAGACGGCGCTCAAGCCGGAAGTCGAGTTCGAGTGGAAGATCCCGAAATGGTCAAACGCGATTGAACGCGATCGCGCGCGGACTTATTTCCAGGCCTACGCCGCGGCAATTGCATATCACTTTGTTACCAAGGCGCAGGAGGAATTGTTCGCCGGCCGCAACAAGACGTGGAACGACTTCACGGTGCCCGACAATGCCATCGGTTGCGGGTTCCACGAGGCGGTGCGCGGCGTGCTCTCGCATCATGTCGTCATCCGCGATGGCAAGATTGCAAATTATCATCCGTATCCCCCAACGCCGTGGAACGCTAGCCCGCGCGATATCTACGGCACGCCGGGGCCCTATGAAGATGCCGTGCAAAATACGCCAATCTTTGAGGACAACGGACCGGACAACTTCAAGGGCATCGACATTATGCGCGCGGTGCGCAGCTTCGATCCCTGCCTGCCCTGCGGCGTGCACATGTACAACGGGAAGACGCGATTGCTTGAAGCGCGGCACGTGCCCATGTTCGGCGCACACGGCAGCGTGGAGCCGGAGGCAGAAGGAGCGTTGTGATGGCCCAGAACCGGCGAGAGTTCGCGCGCCGCAGCGAGCGCATTGAAGAACTGGTGAGCCGGATCGAAAACTGCGGCGACCTGGCCTCGAGGGCCGTTGCGAAGGAACTGCTCCAGAGCGTGCTTGAACTGCATGCCGCGGTGTTGGAGCGGATTCTCGACGCAGTGCGTGCTGCCGCAGGCGGCGAAGCGGCGATTCGCGAAATCGCAGCTGATGCGCTCGTCTCCGGCGTGCTATCGCTGCATGGCATCCATCCGGTCGCAGTCGAGGAGCGCGTGGCCGCGGCTATCGAAACGACACGGCCGTATCTGGCCTCCCATGGCGGCAGCGTGGAGCTGGCGTCGATTGAAGAAGGAGTTGTGCACGTGCGCCTCAAAGGAAGCTGCGGAAGCTGCTCGTCGTCTGCCGAGACTCTGGAAAATGCAGTGGAAGATGCCGTCTTCAACGCTGCGCCGGAGGTTGCTGCCGTTGTTGCCGAGCCTGCACCCGCGCAGCCGCATTCCGAACTCGTCGTGTTGCGCGCGAGCTGAAGAGAAGGAGGATTGGATGTTCCGTCAAGCAATACCCACACAAGCGATACCCACATTGGACGCTCACACGCCCGGCACGCATCGCGGTGAGGATTGGTTGAAGCACGACAAGGAGCCGGGGCGCGAGAATGGGACCGTCAACGCGCGCAGCTCCACCGGAATCAACGCCGACAAACGCGAACCCATCGATCCGCGCATGCCGCACCTGCCACCCGCATAGGAGCCTGCTGTGCACGCGGATCATGGGCTAAAAGCGAAACATCGCGAAGAGAGCGGGAGCGGGGAAAATGCGCTTGCCTCTTTAAGGCGGTTTGCAGGTTCTGCTCCACAGATTGAGCGTTGCGAGCTGTGCGGCGCTTCCGCCGGGACCATCCATCCGCATCTGCTCGATCGCACCACGCGCGCCATTGTGTGTGCGTGCAGCGCCTGTGCGCTGCTGTTTGCGAATCAGCAGGAGGGCAGATACCTGCGCATTCCCTCGGATGTCCGCGCTGTCGGCGATCTGGCTTCAACCGGCCAAGAGGTCTGCCTCGAATGGGAAGCGCTGCCGCTGCCGATCGATCTGGCGTTCTTCATCCGCGGCGCGGACGGCCGGCTGCGAGCCATGTATCCCAGTCCCGCGGGCGCTGTCGAGTCGAGCCTGCCGCTTGAAAGTATCGAGCAACTGCTGGCGTCAAGTCCCTCAGTTGCCGGGATGCAGCCAGAAGTCGAGGCGCTGCTGGTGAGCCGCATGGCCGGCGACGTAGCGGAGTTCCTCGTTCCTATTGACGAGTGTTACCGGCTGACGGGACTGATCCGCGTGAAATGGCGCGGCTTTTCCGGCGGGACCGAAGTGCGGATCGCCATCCGCGATTTTTTCGCCGAGATGCGAACGCGGGCCGGCATGGTTGCGGGAGAATTCCATGCCTGATCTCACCTTCCGTATCGAAGATGTCTCAGCGATGCGTTATTCGGCGGCGCCGATGCTGGCCGCGCGGCTGCGCGTTTCGAACGCCAACGCAACCGAGATGATTCATTCCGTCCTTCTCAATTGCCAGGCGCGCATTGAGCCGCTGGGAAGAAAATACAGCGCCGAAGAAGAAGCTCGCCTACTTGACCTCTTTGGCGAGCGCGAACGATGGGCGCGCACCATGAAGCCGATGTTGTGGACGCAGGCTGCACTCAATCTTCCGGGATTCACCGGATCCACGCAGGCTGAGCTGCCCTTGCCCTGCACGCTCGATTTTGATCTAGGTGCGACAAAATTCTTTTATGGACTGGAGGTTGGCGAGGTTCCGGTTTCCATCCTATTCAGCGGCACAGTGTTTTACGCTGCGCCGGACGGCCGGCTGCAGGCAGCGCAGATTCCCTGGGACCGCGAGGCGCGATTTCATTTGCCGGCAAGCGCGTGGAAAGCGGCTGTTGAAATGCACTATCCCAACGCGGTGTGGCTGCGCCTCGAGCGCAGCAGCTTTGACCAACTGTACCGCTACAAGGTCGCGCACAGCCTGCCGATGTGGGAACAAGCGATCGCGCGGTTGATTGAAGGGACGGGCGATTGCGCGGCTGATGTCCAGCCGTCGGAGAAGATGCCGCGATGACCTTCGCCGCAGCCGAAAAGATCGCCGATGCCATTCTCTTCGAGGGCTATATGCTCTACCCCTACCGCCCATCGGCCCTCAAGAATCGGCAGCGCTGGAACTTCGGCACTCTCTGGCCGCGAGCTTTTGCGCTGGCGCAGCGGCCGCACGAGCCATTTTCCTTTTGCACCGAGACGTTGCTTGAAGCCGGATCAAAGGCGAGTGTCGATCTGCGGCTGCGTTTTTTGCAACTCGTGCCCGAGCCTGACGTTGAGTCAGCGGCCTGGGACGTGGGTATCGTTCGCACGCGCACACTCGAAGAGCTTTGCATTGCCGAAACTGCCAACCCGGTGCAGGTCACGCTCGACCTGACGGCGCTTTCTGCCGAGGAAAGAACGAATGCGCCTGATTGTTTTGAGGAACGTCCGTTGACGGTATCGCTCGTGTATTGCTTAACGAAGCGCGAAGACCAGTTGTTCCGCATCGCCATTACGGTTGCGAATGAGAGCCCTTTGCCGGCAGACCAGCCGGCCGCTCGAGCACAGGCGCAAGCTGCCGCACTCACCTCGGCGCATCTTCTGCTTGCTGCGCGCGACGGCGCGTTCGTCTCCCTGCTCGATCCGCCTCCGCAGTATGCGACTACTGCTCAAGCCTGCGCCAGCCGCGGCGTCTATCCGGTGCTTGCCGGCCCCGAAGGCGACCGCACCCTGATACTCTGCGCGCCCATCATCCTCTACGACCATCCGCAGATCGCGCCCGAAAGTCCGGGCGACTTTTTCGACGGAACGGAGATGGACGAAATGCTGGCTCTCCGCGTCCTCACTCTCACCGACGAAGAAAAGCAAGAGATGCGCCAGAGAGATCCGCATGCCCGGGCAATTCTCGAGCGCGTGGAGAAA
>JASIJX010000343.1 GCA_030049955.1 Acidobacteriaceae bacterium | reverse complement strand
ACGCCGAAGGAGCAGGCTGGCATCGATCGCGATATTTCGCGCCACTTTGGTGACGCTCCTCTCGATCCCGGCCCCAAGGCTGATTTATCGGGCTCATTGCGTCCTACGGATGTTCGCGCTGCGATGCGCAAGGTTGCCGATTGGGAGCTCGAACGCTCGCAGCCATACTTCGATCGTATCTGGACATGGAGTGCACTCTTCGCCGGCTTCATGGCCGTCTCGCCCGCGCTGCATGATCCGCGCTACCGCGATGCAGTGCAGTCCATGGCGGAAAAATTCCAGTGGGAGCTCCGTTTGCCGCATCCCAATGCGGACGATCAGAGCCTTGCCCAGGCTTATCTTGAGCTCTATTTATTGAAGCCCGCACCCGAGAAGATCGCGCCAACGCAATCCGCTCTCGAAACGGTGATCGCCGGAGCTGGGCCGCCGATTCCGCCCAATCAGGCGCAGATTCCCTGGTGGTGGTGCGACGCGCTCTTCATGGCCCCGCCTGTCTGGTCGCGCATGTACGCCGCCACTCACGATCGAAAGTATCTCGATTATCTCGACCAGCATTGGTGGCAGACCTCCGGCCTGCTCTACGACACCCAACGTCATCTTTACTACCGCGACATTACTTACCTTCACAAAAAGGATGCCAGCGGCAACCCGATCTTCTGGTCGCGCGGCCAAGGCTGGGTGATGGCTGGAATTGCGCGCGTCCTTGATTTCATGCCGCAGAATGATTTCAATCGCGCACGCTATGAAACACAGTTCCGGCAGATGGCAGCAGCCATTGCAACTCTTCAGGATCCGAACAATGGGTTATGGCACTCGGACCTGCTCGATCCCAAGGATTTTCCTCAGCCTGAGGTCTCTGGCTCCGCACTTATTACCTTCGCGCTTGCCTGGGGTGTGAATCACCACTTTCTTGACCGAGCCACGTACATACCGGTGATCGCGAGGGCCTGGAGCGGCCTGGCTAGCCAGATCTACGCCGACGGACGCCTTGGCAACATCCAGCAAACCGGCGCGGAGCCTGCTCACTATTTGCCATCGTCAAGCTACACCTATGGAGTGGGCGCGTTCCTGCTCGCCGGAGCACAGGTTGCGGAACTGCCCACGCACGCGGAACATTATCGCGTCACGCGGAGGACCGCCAAATGAACGAAGGGCGCTACCATCGCCTTTCGCTCTCACTGCAGTTAGGCGTTTGCATCGCGAACTGCAGAGTTCTATCAGAACGAAAAATTATGAGTGGTGAAAACTTGTCACGTTTCCAACGGAGGGGCCCCATGCCGCGCACTCTGTTTTCTCGCATCGCAGCTACCGCGCTCCTATCCGCAATGAGCTGTTTGCCGCTCGCGGCCCAGCGTCAGTCGTTCACGGGCCAGTCATTCACAATTCGCGGCAACCAATTCCTCCTTGATGGCAAGCCGTTCCAAATTCTATCCGGCGAGATGCATTACGCCCGCATTCCGCGTGCCTACTGGCGAGCGCGCATGGAGATGGCGAAAGCCATGGGCCTGAACACCATTGCCACATACGTCTTTTGGAACGTGCACGAGCCGGAGCCGGGCGTGTGGAACTTCACGGGCAACGATGATCTGCCGGAATTCCTGCGCGAAGCCCAGCAGGAAGGCCTGCACGTCATTCTGCGCGCCGGCCCGTACTCCTGCGCCGAGTGGGAGTTCGGCGGGTTTCCTGCGTGGCTTCTGGCCGATCCAAAGATGAAAACTGCGCTGCGCTCGAATGATCCCGCTTTCATGGTTCCCGCCGAGCGCTGGCTCATGAAACTCGGCCAGGAAGTCGCGCAATATCAGATCGGGCGCGGTGGTCCCATCATCGCGGTGCAGATGGAGAACGAGTATGGCGACTTCGGCTCGGACCAGGGGTACTTGAAGCACCTGCGCGAGATCTTCTTGAAGGCCGGCTTCACCGATGCACTGCTATTCACAACCAATCCCACGCGCGGGGAAAAAAACGGCTCACTTTCCGGTACCTATGCCGCGGTCAACTTCGGCATGGGACATGCCGCTCAGGGACTTGATTTCCTGGCCAATATGCGTCCCGGTCAGCCGCTCTTCGCAGCCGAGTACTGGCCCGGATGGTTCGATCATTGGGGCCAGTCGCACCAGACGCGTCCCATAGCTCCGCAGATTGCTGACCTCGATACAATCCTCAGCCGCGGCGCTTCACTCAACCTGTATATGTTCCACGGCGGCACAAGCTTTGGCTTCATGAGTGGCGCCAGTTGGACTGACAACCAATACATGCCCGACGTGACGAGCTACGACTACGATGCTCCGCTTGATGAGGCTGGGCATCCCACGCCGAAGTACTACGCCTACCGCGAGGTCTTCGCTAAGTACGCGGGTCATGCACTGCCGCCAGTGCCTGAGGCGCCGCCAGTCATTAATGTCGTCCCGTTCACGCTTACTGAAAGTGCCTTGTTGTGGAAGAACCTACCAGAGCCTGTTGACTCCGAGACCGCAACAGCGATGGAAATGTACAGCCAGCCCTACGGATTCATCCTTTACCGCACAAGGTTGGCAGGGCCAGTGCACGGCACACTCGCCATCCCGGAGATGAACGACTACGCCAAGGTTTATATCAACGGCAGACTTGCCGGCACGCTCGACCGCCGTCTCAAGCAGGACTCACTCACGATCGAGAGCACTAAAGCCGGGGCGACTCTCGATATTCTTGTCGAGAACGACGGCCGCATCAACTCCACGCGTACGATGCGCCACGAGCAAAAGGGCGCGCTGCAAGGCATTGCGCTAGACGGCAAGCAAGTGACGGGATGGCGGGTCTACACACTGCCCATGACCAGCTTCAGTAATGTTCACTTCCATCGCAGCGTGCCATCCAACGGACCTGCCTTCTATCGTGGCCGTTTCCGCGTTACCAGCATAGGCGATACATTCCTCGATGTGCGTGGCCTGCACAAAGGCGCCGTCTGGATCAACGGCCAGGCGATCGGCCGCTACTGGGATATTGGCCCGCAGGACACGCTCTATGTCCCGGGCCCGTGGCTGCACCTGGGCTGGAACCAGGTTATCGTCTTTGATATCGACGGGGTTCAGTTGCCTCGCCTCGCCGGATTGACCGCTCCAATTCTCAAAGGTCCCGTGCGCGAAACAGACGAGCTGCAGCACTAAATTACCAAGAATTAGCGACGTAGAACTCGCGCGGAACTGGTTCGTGCATTCCGACTAACCGTAAATGCGAAAAGTGATTCGTCGCGAAGACCCGCGCGGCGACTCAGTATTCGGCGGGGCTGCTTTTGGCCGGCACGTTTACGGGGGTTGGATTCACGGGATTGAACTGCGCCGCCAGCGCTGGTGTGGAGTGAATGTCTGCAGCATTTGCATCGGTGGTTTTACTCACCTCCACGCCGAAGACGTAACTGGGGCCGAACATATTGCTGGTGAAGATCACCAGTTTTCGGTCCGGCGAAAAGCGCACGTTGGGCTCGAGCCGGTAATTATGGTGCGCCATGTTGACCAGGTGCTCAGCGTGGAAAATGCCGGGCTGCCAGAAATCGGGTGAGTCGAGCGCGCCCTTGAGCGGAATCATCTCCGGATGGAACAGTTCCAACCACTCGCCGTCGGGCGCGTGCGCCACCTGGCCTGGATCGCCGCCATCACCGGTGAAGAGCGATGCATCCTGCGTCAGATTGAAATGAATGGACCACTCGTTGCGTTCCATGTGATAGGCAATGCGCTTACCGGTTTCGAGATCGTATCCAGCGAGGAAGAAGACCTGCCCTTTGGGATATTGCCAGTCGTACCAGATGGTTTTGCCATCGAGGCCCCAGAACTCGTGGCCTGCGATTTCCATTGCCATGGTGCGCTTGTGGATAAGCATGTTGTGGGTGCCATCGGTGCGGATGGTCCAGATGCGATCGACCTTCTGCCACGGACCTTCATGGCAGTACATGAGCAGCGTGGGATCGGCGGGAGAGAAGAGAAGATGGTTGACCCAGTCCGTCGAATGGAGCAAGACTTTCTGCTCGCCCGTTTTTAAATTGATGGTAAAGAGAACAAGGGGTATTCGGGCCGCCAGTCGGCGCTCCATCATCTCACCTTTGTTCTCAGGCTGCACCAGATGGCCGGCCTGGGGCACCGTGGTGCGTGTACCGGGAGTGGTTGGCGCAGCTTGAGGGAGATTGTGCCCATAGTCCTGCTCCACCCCAGCCTCGGTTTCATCGTAAATGCCGGCGCCGAGGGTCTCATCTGCATTGATTGTGGCTACGCTGGCGCGGGGAGGCAGCGTGATGAGCTTTGTCACTTCTCCGGAATACATGTCGGCTTTGTACAGCGTGCTCAGCTTTGTATCGGGATCGAATTTGGAGAAGAAGACGCTGTTGGTTTTTCTGCCGACGGCGATCGCATGGACTCCGCCGCGGAACCAGGCCGGTGTTCCGCGAACTGCGCCTGCGGGCCTTGGCGGATTAGCAACGAGCAGGCGCGTTTTCATGGTAGTGAGGTCGAGAACGTGAATGCCGTCCGGCGCGTCGTAGGCCATCAAGCGGCCATCGGGCGAATACGCATTCACGTTGAAGTAGAAGCCGGAGGAGCCGGGCTCATCGGTGAGACGGATGACACGATGCCCGGTATCTTTATCGACCCACGACTTGGGCAGGGTTTGCGCACTTGCCGAGGGGAGCAGGATGGCTGTGAGAGCGGCCATGCCGAGAAAGCGATGTGCTATGCGAACCATGAACGTGTTCCTTGACGACGGTCTCCAGTGCTGTTTAGCTGCGGATTGCAACTGGCGCGGAAAGCTGGCAGCACGATAGTAACAAAGATGTTCTTTCTTCCGGAGTGCGCGAGTGAGTATTGCTGAGTTTGGATGGATGCCAATGGGAGAATTTGTGGCGTGGAAGTGGAAAATGATCGGGCGCATCCGCTGTTTTTTTAGAGGCAGCGGATGCGCCCTTGGACGGGTTAGAAGTTGATGCGACCGGAGAATTGGAAGTCGCGGCTGGCGGTATTGCCAGTTGCGCCGCTCACCGTTCCGAAGTTCGTGCTATCCGGGTTTACTGCGATGCCACTGAGCGTTACCTTGTTGGGAATGTTCTGGCAATCGGCACGGAACACGAATTTCAATCTTTCGCTGATGTCGAAGGTGCGCATGAGGCTGCCATTGAGTGAGCGTAGAGATGGGACGGACAGAGTTGCGAATCGAAGTGTGCATGGGGGAGGGCCTCCGTTGAAAAGTTAAACTTTGTCACTCCTGCTTTGAGAAGCTTGGGGTGCGATTTATAGGCAAGCCGAAGAGTTCGCGCGGTCGGTTTGATGGTTGCGATCTCAGTTAAGAACTTAATGCGTTCTCTAGATCAATTGTCAATAGAAAAATCGTTTAACCTATGCAATTGGATCGGCGGCCTTCGGTTAAAGCTGCAGTGGCGCAGGCGGGCTTCCAGCAGAAATGCCGGCGGCAGAATTTGGGAGACAGGCTCAGCCAAGCGCGAAAAGCTGATCGATTGAAAAGCTGATCGATTATAGATACCTTGCTACGGATTGAGTGCAGATCGGTTTGCTTGCCCGCTAGCCCGTCTGCTCAAGGCATTCGGCGCGTCACGAACGGCGCAGAGAGCCGTTCGGCGTGTCAGGCGGATAGCCTTTCAAGCCGTCGGTTGGTGGAACCTTCGGTAAGGGTTCTGCGCCTGCGGCAAGCGTTTCCTGCGTGATTGCCCGGTGCTGCACGTAGTTATAGGGAGGCACAGCAATGCCGCGCAGGAGAGTAATGGCAAGCTGAATCAGGCGCGGACCATAGGTTTCCGTCATGTGCCAGATGGACCCGATCAAGGCGCTCGACCCGGAGCGAATTTCCTCAACCGCTTCGGGAATGCAGTCCTGGCCGACAATGGCGAAGTTCTGCTCCTGACCACGCTTTCGAATAGCTTCTAGAACGCCCAATGCACTGGAGTCGGTTGCTGCGGCGATCAGAGTATGTTTGCCGCCACGGTGAGCATCGAGGAACTCCTGCATGGCCTTTCTACTGGCTTCGCGCATACCGCGGCCTTCGATTTGCATAAAGCGGTCTTGCGGAACGGCGGGCAAGCGTTCCCGTATCGCATCAAAGGCTCCGGCGATGCGGCTCTGCACAAAGCTGCCCGCCTCGCCGAATCCCACGCCCAATACCCTATCGATCTTTCCGTTCCATGAGCGCATGGCATGCTGTGCCAGTAACGCGCCGGCTTGGTAGCCGGCCTCGAAATTATCCACGCCGAAGTACGTGGCGTTGGGGTGCGGTACGTCGATGGCAATGAGGGGAATATCGGCCTTTTTTAAAATATGGGCAATGCGCGGCGCTACCGCCTCCTCGACCTGAAACTCTAGAACCAGATCCACG
>JASIJX010000342.1 GCA_030049955.1 Acidobacteriaceae bacterium | reverse complement strand
TCAACGGCGGCCGTCCGGGCATGGATCGCGGGCGCTGCCGAAGCGACCGTGCTGGCAGAGGAATAAACGGACCCGAGAGTGATCAGAAGGCCGAGGATGATGCTGCGGAAAAGGATCGAACGCGAAACCATGGGTATAGACACTCCTTGGCTGAAACAGCCGTATTTGAACTGCAGGGAACTACGCAGGGTCAGGGTACCCCAAAGTGGTCAGATTTTCTACCACAAAAGTAACAGTTTTCATGCAATTTTCCGTCCAAGGCATTTCAGTGTTCTGAAACGATTCATCGACGACGCGCAAATTCGTCTTATTTTCGCCGTAATGCTCCGGGGAATCCAAATCTCAGGCTTTCCGTGGGTACGAAAGGAAAACTGGACTTTAGGTACCGGTGGTTACTTTTGTATTACTTTGGGTTCGATTGTTTCTCTTTTTCTGCTTCGCGTTTGTGGCGGAGACATGAATATAGGCGCGACGGGATTTGGGGCCATCTATGGGCGGCGGTACTCAAAACTCGACCGCGGTGCTGAACTATTTAGGTTCTAGATTGTCGAAGTTGGGTCTAAACTGTCGAAGGAGGTAGGTCATTGGTCTGCGCAATGCGTCTCTTTCTTGCTTCGCGTCGAGATGACTGATTGCGTTGCGTCAATGTAGGGGATCCCAACAAGCCTCCGGAGAGTTCTCCAGTTACTACCTGTCAAACTTTGGTGCCCTGTGTTGAAACGGCGAAGTTCGTTACTCTGAAAGTGGAATTTAAAGGGCCCTCATGACGACTCCATCCAAGCCGGAATTTGGAACCTCGCCGACGACAGCCGGAAGAGCGTTTCTGCAAGAGTTGCGCTGCGCAGTGCGATTCCCTGTGGAACTGCCTGTGCTGCTGGCCACGGAGAACGAGGAGGTTCCTGCTGTCACGCGCAATATGTCTGCCAGCGGAGTGCTCTTCGAACTCGACCGGCGACTGATGCCTGGTGAGGAAATCCGCTTTTCATTGCGCATGCCCCATTCGGTGCTCGGGACACCCCAAGATGTACTAGTTCATTGCGCAGGGCGTGTGATACGCTGCTCCTTAAGCCAAAAACTTTACCTCGCTGCCGCCACCATTGACGATTATCGATTTGCGGAGCATTGAGGCCGATGGATTTGGCAGCAGCCGCTATGGATTTTCTGGATGATGCTCCCGAAGCCGAAACATCTGACGCGCCGGCCAAGCCCGAAGCCATTCGCATTATCCTCGCGGATTCACAGGCGATTTACCGGGTCGGGATTCGCAAGGTCTTTGCGCTCGAAGACGACATCCGCGTGGTGGCGCAGGCCGATTCGCTCGAGAGCCTGCGCGCCGCCATCGAGCGTTTTCCAACCGACATCGTGCTTCTCGAAGGCGGTCTGCTGACCGGGACGGCCGATGCGATCCCCGAACTGCTCAAGTCCGCGCCCGACGTCAAGCTGATCGTGCAGGCGGTCGCAAACGATGAGGGTCACACGGTGGAGCTTTACCGCCGCGGCGTGCGCGGCATCATTTCCCGCTCCATCTCGCCGGATCTTCTGGTTCGCTGCGTGCGCCGCATCGCGGCCGGCGAAACCTGGATCGACAATCAGTCAGTGAACTGGGTGATCGAAGCCTATCGCGCCCAGGCTGCTTCGTTGGTGAGCCCGCGCAATCAGCCGCGGCTCTCGCCCAAGGAAATGTCCATCATCGCCTGCATCACGCAGGGCAAGCGCAACAAGGAGATTGCCTTCCAGCTCGGCACCACCGAGCAGGTGATCAAAAACTACCTGCGCAAGATTTACGACAAGCTGGGCGTGAGCGACCGTCTTGAGCTGGCGCTCTACTGCCTGCACAACAAGCTCATCCAGGGCGATGTGGACGAAGAGCTGGTAGCGCAGAAGGTTGCCGGCGAGTAGACGCGCGCGGCACTATTCCTTTCCATCACAACTCAGCTTTGACTCATGCGATTCCTGAGTGCCTTTGCGCGCCAGCTCCAAGAGCCGGCTGAGTTCGGAGATCTCGCCGGCGCTCATGTGAGCGAGCAGCTCTCGCGGCAGGCGCTCGATCACCGGCTCCATGGCTTCGAGCAGCTCCAGACCGGCCTCGGAGATCTGCGTCCATACAACGCGGCGGTCGCTGCGGTTGCGGCGCTGGCGGATGAGCTTCATGGCCTTGAGCCGGCTGAGCAGGCGGGTGATGTCCGGCTCGGCGGTGATCATCCGCCGGCCGATGGACGCGCAGTTGAGCCCATCGGGCTCGGCGCCACGCAGGATGCGAAGCACGTTGTACTGGGTTGCGGTGATGCCAAAGACGCGCGTGCTGTGCTGCAGCGCGCGCTGGATACAGTCGGAGGTGCGCAACAGGTTGAGCAGCGCCTCTTCCTCGAGACTGGCAAAGGGACGCTGCTGCTCGATCTCTGCTTTAAGGCTTGCCATGCGCTAGCCTTCCGGGCCGCTATTGCTTGACGGCATCAACTTCAATGGTGAGCTTGATCTCGTTGCTCAGCATCGCGTTCGGGTATTTCGATCCGATGGCGAAGGCTGTGCGGTCGATGGTTGCGGTGGCCGAATATCCGGTATGCTGCTTGTTTCCCATGCCTGCGACCGGGCCCTCGGGGCCTTCGACCTCGAGTGTGACTGGTTGGGTGACTCCGTGGAGGGTGAGATTGCCGACTACTGTCAGGCCGTTGGCGCTTTTCGACACGCTGGTGCTGGTGAAGGTCGCGGTGGGGTATTGCGCCACGTTGAAGAAGTTTGTTCCTTTGAGATCGTTGTCGCGGTTAGCGACGCCGGTGTCGACCCCGCTTACGTCGATGCTGACCTGGACAGAGGATTTGCTCAGGTCGCTCAGGTCGAGCTGGATAGCGCCGGTGACCTTGCCGAAACGGCCGTGGACGTTGGTGAGGCTCATGTGACGGACGGTGAAGTCGACTTCGGAGTGGTTGGGATCAATATTCCAGGCAGTGGCCTGGGCAATGGCCAGGGGAGCGGCCAGAGCCAGGACGCCGAGAGCAGAAAGCCATCGCTTCATCCGTTTCTTCCTTTCAAACACAGTTAGGCGAGGCGGTTATTCGCGTCTGCTGAATCGTATCACCGTGCCTGCGCAGGGATGCACGCAGCCGCGCAGCACGGATGTCGGGTACTGCTGCTCAAGCGACGATGAGAGGGGGTAATTAGTTTCAGAATCCTGCGGGATGGCAGTCGATGAGGGGGAATGTGTGAGCGGTCTTCCGCTTGCAGGCAAAGAGCTTGTTCTTCGACCGCACCGGCATCTGAAAAAGTCCCGCTTCACAATCGCGCACGCTAGGAATACTATATCGGCAGCAATTGCACTCCCCAGGCCACCAGGCGATCTGTCCGGTAAGACTTTGTAAATTTGCAACCATTCCGGGACTAAAAATCTGGTCGCTTTTTTTACCGGCTTTGAACGCACCCAGATCCGGAGGATGGACGTCATGTCGGATATAGAAAATCCCACGTCAAGCGCAAGCAGCAATATTACCCGGCGCAAATTCATCCTGGGAGTAATCGCAGGCGGCGCGGTCGTGAGCGCGGCCAGCTACCGTTTGCTCGCGCCGGGCGGCCGCCACGCCTCAGCCAATCCCGGCGAGCGACTCATCACCATCAACGTAAACGGCAAGCCGCGCCGCGTGGAGGCCATGAAGCAGGAGACACTGGCCTGGACGCTGCGCTACAAACTGGGCCTGACGGGAACGAAGCTTGGCTGCGACCGCGCCGAGTGCGGAGCCTGTACGGTGCTGCTCGATGATGTGCCGCACTACAGTTGCTCCGTGCTGACGCATACCGTGCGCAACAAAAGGGTGACGACAATCGAGGGGCTTGCTTCGGTCGATGGCAAGCTTCACCCGGTACAGCAGGCGGTGGTCGATCAGCAGGGATTCCAGTGCGCCTTCTGCATGTCGGGCTTCATCATGTCCGCCGTCGGCTTTCTCAAGCAGAATCCGAGCCCGACGCGGGTGCAACTGGCGCATGGGATTTCCGGGAATCTGTGCCGCTGCCAGGATTACAACAAGATACTCGATTCGATGATGCGCGGCGCTGAGTACATGAGAAACGCTGTGCCCGTGAATTCGGAGAGGAGGACATAGCCATGTCGGAACTGGTTCCCACGAAAGAAACCAGGGTTGCCGGCGAGTCGGCGCGGCCATTCGGCACGGGCTATAACCTGATCGGCAGGAATTACACCACGATGGACCTGCTGGCGAAGGTCACCGGCCGCTCGAAATATGCCGAGGATTTTCGCGCCGAAGGCATGCTTTTTTGCCGGTTGGTGCTCAGCCCCATGCCACACGGCCGCATTCGAAGCATCGACGCTTCCGAAGCGCTGGCGATGCCGGGTGTGAAGGCCGTTCTCACTGCCGACGATATTCCCGCGCAGGCCGATTATCTCGACGACAACGGCCGCACCATCAAGGCGAACCGCTGGGGCGAGCGCGCGCTGACGAACGAGCCGCGGTATCAAGGCGATCCGATCATTGCGGTTGCCGCGGTTGATGAGCTTACCTGCGCTGAGGCCATTGAAAAAATCAAGATCGATATGGAGCCGCTGCCATTCGCGATCGACCCGCTGGAGACGCTGCGGCCGGGCGGGTCGAACCCGCACAGCGACGGTAACGTGTGGACGCGGCCGAAGGAGCGCGGCGCCGGCGGGATGGAACTCACCGAACTCAAGTGGACCGGGCAGGATTTTGCCGAGTACGAACAGGGAAGGCTGCCGATGGGACATGCGCCGGACGAGTGGTCGTATGGCGACCTTGATGCGGGCTTCAAAGAGGCGGCGCTGGTGCTGGATCAGACGTTTATCACGCCGGATGTGAGCCACGAGTGCCTTGAGTCGCGCACCGCGATGGCCTACTGGCAGAACGGCAAGCTCTATATGCACACCGGCACGCAGTCGACGGCGCAGACGGTGCCCGCGATTGCGCGCTGGATGAACATGCGCCCTGACGATGTGGTGCTGGTGAGCGAATACACGGGCGGAGGATTCGGCAGCAAGGTGACGGGCTCGGTGATCATGATTGTTCCCGCAATTCTGTCGAAGAAGCTGAATGCTCCGGTTATGATGCGCATCAGCCGCGAGGAAGAGCATTTTATCGGCCGGGCGAGACCCAGCGTCGAGGGCCGCATCAGGGCGGGCTTCGCCAAAGACGGCCGCATTGTCGCGATCGACATGTATACGGTGACGAACAGCGGCGCTTACGACGCAAATAATGACGGAGCGTCGGCCGGGCGCATTGTCTCGCTGCTCTATCAGCCGCCGGCTATGCGCTTGCGCGGTGTCGCTGTGATGACCAACACGCCGACGCGCAGCGCGCAAAGCGCTCCCGGCGGCATGCAGGGCATTGCCATGATGGAGCCGATTTTGGCGAAGGCGGCGCGCAAATTGGGCGTGGATCAGGTGGCCATGCGACGCGTGAACTGCCCCGAGGGCAAGGCGAAGTATGGGCCGGAAAGAGACGGCGAGCGCAGCTACACGACGAGCTGTTTTCTGCGCGAGGCACTCGATCGCGGCGCCGAGCAGTTCAAGTGGACGGAGCGCGTGAATCGCCAGCCTAAGCGCATGGGGTCGAAGGTGCGCGGAGTGGGCGTTTCACTGAGCACCTATGTGGGCGGCACGATCGGCTTTGATGGCCTGCTGGTGATTACGCCCGAGGGGCGCGTGCGCTTCCACTCCGGGATTGGCAATCTCGGCACCGAGTCGGTGATCGATGTGCACCGGGCCGGCGCGGAAATTCTCGGAGTGCCATGGGAGCAGTGCGATGTGCTGTGGGGCGACACTTCGCGTATCTTTCCGTACACCTGCGCCTCCGGCGGCAGTCAGACGACGCACGCGATGACGCGCGCGGCGCACTCTGTTGCCATGGCCGCGCGCCAGCGGCTGAAG
Source organism: Acidobacteriaceae bacterium (assembly GCA_030049955.1). Next base: position 1,107 of record JASIJX010000342.1, on the reverse strand, counting down.
GAAGTTGCGGCGAAGACGCACGGCGGAAATCCTGAAGAGTACGACGTTGCGAAAGGACACGTATTCCGCAAGGGCGGCGGTGCTCAGATGAGCTTTGCGCAGGCTGGGCAAAAGGCGATTGAGCTAGGCGGCATTTATGACGGACACGAAGCGCCGGCAGATGTGCACAAGCTGACCAAGCAATCTGTGACTGCACTGGCCGGGCATGGGTTGGTTGTGGCCGCTAAGGACAGCTTTCCGCGCGACGGGGACACTTACTCGTTTGTAGCCAGCTTTGCCGAGGTTGAAGTGGATGTTGAGACCGGCAAGTATTACCTGACAGATTTTCTCGCCTATGGCGATGTGGGCACGGTGCTTCATCCGAATTCGCTGGGTGGGCAGATGACAGGTCGGTCGACATTGGGAATTGGTCATGCGATCGGGCAGAAGTGGGTGCTCGATCCCGAATACGGATTCACTGTGGCGAAGCGCTTTTACCAGACCAAGCCGCCGACGATTCTGGATGTTCCCGTGGATATGCAGTGGAACGCCCTGAATATTCCCGACCCTGAAACACCGGTGGGTGCGCGCGGCGTGGGCGAGCCGCCCGTGGGCGGCGGCTGCGCTGCGGTGCTCAACGCGATCTCTGACGCGGTGGGCGACGAAGTTTTTCAGCGCGCGCCGGTGAACGCCGATACGATTCTGGCATCGCTTGAGGCCGGACGACCCATGCAACATCCCCTTATGGCTAACATCTGACGGCCACACCGAGGAGGGCACAGAGCCATGGCAGTCATACGAGATGTAATGCCGGCATTCGATTTGCTGCAACCGGGCTCGGCCGCGGAGGCGCAGCGGCTGCTGGCGGAAAATGGCGAAGATGCCTGGGTGATGGCCGGCGGCCTGGACAGCTTCGACTGGCTCAAGGACCGCATCAAGAAGCCGAAGGTGATGGTGGACTTGAGCGGGATCGATGAGCTGCGCGGCGTGCGCGTGGGCGGCGACGGTGTGGAAATCGGCGCCATGACGACGCTCACTGAGATCGCCAATCATCCGGAGATCCAAAAGAACTATTCGGTGCTCTCCGATGCGGTTTCAGTAGTTGCCTCGCCGCAGATCCGCAACCAG
>JASIJX010000341.1 GCA_030049955.1 Acidobacteriaceae bacterium | reverse complement strand
CTGGGCCCGCATCTTGCGCAGGCTGGAACCGCGAATTCGCAATCTCGAAATGCAGTGTCGGCCGAGCAGGAGGCGGCGCAGATGGTTTCTGCCGATGCCACCCTGGCGCAGACAGTCGATGCGAAGAAGATTCAGCGGGGTTACGAATTTCGCGCCACGCTCGAACGCACTGTTCAACTTAAAAACGGTCCCGAGCTCAAAGCCGGCACTGTGCTGATAGGTAAGGTAACAGCAGACGAGACCGGGACCGGCCAAGCCCGGCTTGCACTACGTTTTACCAGCGCCAATTTAAAGAACGGTCAGACGGTGCCGATCAAGGCCACGGTCATGGACATTGTGGGGCCGAGCAGCCCCTCGCAGCCAAGCCTCGCGGATGAAAGTTCCGCATGGAACGGGCGGACGGTCAAGACGGAAGAGATCGGCGCGATGAAGAATGTAGACATGCACAGCAGCGTGACGGCGAGAAACTCGGCCGTGTTTGTGTCAAAGAAAGCCGACGATGTGCGGTTGGAGCAGGGCACGCAGCTGGGGCTTGCGTTGGCGGAGCGCAGCAGCCCGCAGCAGAACACAAACGGCGGTGCGTAAGAATCGCGTTGCAGGGAAGCGCAGAGCACGGTTGGCGATGCGGTTTACAGAAGCCAAGCTCAAGGATGGCCAGACGGTTCCCGTGAAGGCGATGATCACGGCAGTCGAGCAGCCAGGAGACGATGTTGACGGCATAGACCAGGCGCAGATTCCGGCCCATGACATCTGGAATCAGAACACGTTTTCAAGTCGATGAGATCGGCGCTGTTGGCGATGCGGTTTACAGAAGCCAAGCTCAAGGACGGCCAGACGGTTCCCGTGAAGGCGATGATCGCGGCAGTCGAGCCGCCAGGAGACGATGTTGACAGCATAGACCAGGCGCAGATTCCGGCCCATGACTGTCTGGAATCAGAACACGTTTCAAGTCGATGAGATCGGCGCTGTCGGCGGTGCGGACCTGCACAGCAGCGTCACCGGAGACAACTCGGGCGTTATCGTCTCCGACCGGAAAGATGACGTGAAGATCAAGGCCGGGTCTCAGATTGACCTTGCGATCGGCCCGCGCACGGACCAGCAGCAGGTTGGAGCGGCACCGACGATGTAAAGCCCGGCTTGGAACGCGCACAATTAGCTTGGACGGCCCGCTTCGGCGGGCCATTTTTAGGGCATGAGTTCTGAGCACGCGCCGCTCCTTTAACTTGTAAACTTGTAGCCAATGCAATGGGCGGAAAAAATGGGCCGCGCCGCCAGCGCAATTCTGCTGGCCGGCACAGCGGCGACAGCGGCTATGCTTGCCGGCTGTGGGATGCCGGCGGCGCCGCAGCCGCCTTCGCTCAAGCTGCCCAATCCAGTCGACGATCTGGCGGCAGTTCGCACGGGCGATGAAGTGACACTCACCTGGACCATGCCGCGCCGGGACACCGACAAAGTGGCGCTGAAGGGCCAGATTGCAGCGCGCATCTGCCGCCGCGAGAGCTTAGCTACGCAGTGTGCGACGGCTGCTACGCTCGATCTGCTTCCTGCCGCCGAGGGAAGATTCTCTGAAACGCTGCCACACGTGCTTTCCTCCGGAGCGCCGCGGGAACTCGAGTATCACGTTGAACTCTTCAACCGGCGCGGCCGCTCCGCCGGGCTTTCGAATGCAGCCACTGTGCTTGCCGGAGAAGCGCCCGCGCCCATCGACGGACTTGATGTCGAGATTCGCAAAGACGGCGTGGTCCTGAGTTGGACGCCCGGACCACCACAGCCGTTCCCCACGCAGGTACGGCTCAAGCGTACGCTGCTTACACCGGCAGCCAAGCCGCAAACACAGGGCCCGTTGCCTGCGCCCTCCGAGCCGACGGAAGTAAATTTGCTGGTACCAGAAAGCGGCGTCCACGGTCGCGCACTCGACAACTCAGTTCGCTTTGGCGAAACCTATGCATATCGCGCGCAGCGCATCACCCGCGCGAGCGTTAACGGCAAGACGCTGGAGCTGGATGGCCCGCTCTCGGCGCCTGTGCGCATTGACGCCGAAAATATTTTTCCGCCGGGTGTGCCAACAGGCCTGGCTGCCGTGGTTACACCCGCTGCAAACGGCGTTGGCCCGGCAATCGATCTGAGCTGGCAGCCCGGCACCGAGGCCGACATAGCTGGATACGCCGTATACCGTCGCGAAGGCGGCGGACCATGGCAGCGAATCTTGCCCATCCAGCCGGTTGTGGGCCCAGGCTTTCATGATCCCAGCGTGCAGCCCGGGCGCACTTACGACTATGCAGTTTCGGCCATCGGGCAGAACGGCCGCGAAAGTGCGCGCTCCGAGCCGGCAGAGGAGACTGTCCCGGAACCGTAGAAATTCTGCGAGCAGGGAGGGTGCATGAAGTATTGCCGGTTTGTCCTCGATGGACTGACATATTACGGCAGGGTTGAAGACCGGGATAATCAGCCGTGGATCGTGGATTTAACTAAAGCGCCTGAGGAAGATCTCGCCTTCCGGATCGAGCACACGCGATCGAACGGTAGCTCGGGCGGGAGCTCGGATTCGCTCAGTTTCGGCTTTGAGCCGATGCCACTTGGCGCGGCCGAGCTGCTGCCGCCGGTTACGCCGTCAAAGATCGTATGCGTGGGACGCAACTACCGCGAGCACGCTCGCGAGCTGGGCAACGAAGTTCCGGCTGAACCATTGCTGTTCTTTAAGCCGCCTTCGTCGCTGCTTGCGCCGGCAGGAGTGGTGATGCTGCCGCGGATTGCCGAGCGCGTGGACTACGAAGGCGAATTGGCGCTGGTGGTGGGCAAACGCGCGCGCAAGCTCGCGGCCGATGCCGACTGGCGTGCTGTGATCCGCGGCTGCACGATTGCGAACGATATCTCTGCGCGCGACCTGCAGAAGAAGGACGGCCAATGGGCGCGTGCAAAAGGCTGTGACACCTTTTGCCCTGTGGGTCCGTTCGTTTCTGACGAGCTCGATCTCGACCGCGGCGTCACGCTCCAAACGCGCGTGAACGGCGAGCTTCGCCAGCAGGGATCGACGATTGATTTCATCTTTTCGATTCCGCAGTTGCTCAGCGCAATCACCGCGGCCTTCACCCTGGAGCCAGGCGACCTGATCCTCACCGGTACTCCCTCTGGCGTGGGGCCGCTCCGGGCAGGCGACCGCGTGGAGGTGAGCATTGAAGGGTTGGGAGTCCTGACCAACTGCGTGGCGCCGGATGAAAGCTGAAGTCATGTGTTTCCCCGCGCTGGTGGAAAAATATGTGGATAGGTGTGGCGTGGCAACGGCTGCTCGTGAAAGGCCAACTGCTTTCTAATGCAACCGGCATTTTCCCGCCGCATCTCATCAAGAAGTACACTAGCGATGAGAGCAACGGGCAAGCTGGACTTCCCTGCCGACGCAAAACCTGCAAAGCCGAGCCCGCCGCCACACGCAATGCCCCGAGGAGGAATCATGCCGCAGAACCTGTTGGAACAATTGCGCAGTTATACCACGGTCGTGGCCGACACCGGCGACATCGAGGCGATGGAACAATTCCGCCCGCAGGATGCCACGACGAATCCTTCACTGATAACCGCGGCGGCGCAGATGCCGCAGTACCAGCCGATTGTCGACGGCGTGCTGAAGGATGCGCACCGCGACCTGGGCGACGGCGCGAGCGATAAGGACGTCGCCAACCTGGCCTTCAAACGGCTGGCTGTGGCCTTCGGCAAAAAGATCCTAGCCATCATTCCCGGCCGCGTGTCTACCGAAGTAGACGCCCGGCTTTCTTACGACACGCAGGCGACGATTAAGCAAGGGCGGGAGATCATCGAAATGTACCGCAAGGAAGGTATTGGCCGTGAGCGCGTGCTGATCAAAGTTGCCTCCACGTGGGAGGGCGTTCGCGCTGTTGAGGTGCTGGAGAAAGAGGGCATTCACTGCAACATGACGCTGCTCTTTGGCATGCACCAGGCGGTTGCCGCAGCAGAGGCTGACGCTACGCTGATTTCGCCCTTCGTCGGGCGCATTCTCGACTGGTACAAGAAAGACACGGGCAAGGATTACCAAGGCGCCGACGATCCCGGCGTGCAGTCGGTTACGCGGATTTACAACTACTTCAAGCATTTTGGTTACAAGACAGTGGTGATGGGCGCAAGCTTCCGCAATATCGGCGAGATCAAGGAGCTGGCCGGCTGCGATCTGCTCACCATCTCGCCGCATCTGCTGGGCGAGCTTGAAAGCGTCCAGGGGGAGCTGCCGCGCAAGCTCGATCCCGAGCATGCCAAAGCCATCAAGATCGAAAAGATCAATATGGACAAGACGACGTTCGACGCAATGCACGCCAAGGATCGCATGGCCAACGACAAGCTGAAGGAAGGCATCGAAGGCTTCTCTGCGGCTCTGGTGAATCTGGAGCAGCTTCTGGCCAAGCGGCTGGCGGAGCTTGAATCGCGCGCGCCGGCGTCGGTATAACTCCAGAGCTTGATCGGGGAACCAAGGGCAATCCGCTAGCGGGTTGCCCTTTTGATGTGCGATATTTTGCACTCAAAATGCGACAGTGCTAACTAATTTCGCCGCTCCTCTTGCACTGCGAAACAATTTCGATAATCTCAGTGTTACAGCAAATAGATGGGCCGACTGGCAGCTTCCCGGCGTGGATCTTTACAGGGAACAGCCGAGCCTGGCCGGCTGCTCGCGCTCAGCCGCTGCGGCATCTCAGGATTGCATGCGTCTGATCGCAGAGCGTTCGGGACGCAAGCGCTCCTGGGTTCCGCTTCCGGGAGGTGTGTGATGGCTGAGCAGCTTCATCCACTGGAACGTTTCTTCCAGCAGGCCGTTCGAAACAGCTACGAAGGCAAACTCGGCCTCAATGATCCTGACATGACGGGGTATGTGGCGCATCTGCTCTGCGAGTTCTCCGACATCGAGAACCTTTACTGCGTGCGAGATGAGGCCGGCCGTCCGTTGAAGGAACTGTCAGAGATGATCAGCGCTTCCGATCCGGTGAATGGCCCCGCGTCTTCGTTCGACGCCGAGCGTGCGCTGCGCAAGCACATCGGCGACTATGCCCTGTTTGTCGCGGGCATGTACCCTGAGGCTACCGGTTCCAGCCGGCGGCTGCGCTACCACTATCCGAGCCTCGCGGAACTGATCCGCGCCGGCAAGGAAAGCTACTTCATCGTCAGCCAGTTCAACTTATTCGAGTACAAGCAGGAAGCGCCTCTGTTCGCGCGGCTCTCGGACCGCTTCGAGCACTGCATCCTTGGCCTTACGCTCGTGCGCGAAGAGCTGCAGGGACGCAAGCTGCTCGCGCTTCCGCCGGAGTTGAAGAACTGACTGCGCGATTACCGATCCGTACTCGCCAAGCTGGATCCTACTCGCCAAGCTGCACAACGAAGCCACCCATGATGGCTCGCGGCGGCATGGCCACACCGCTGATTTCCTGGTAACCCGTGTTGCTCAGGTTGGTCAGGCGCAGGTATGGACGCAGCCGGCCGGCGTCATGCGTTACCGTTGTGTTCCAGACGGGGTACACGGTTTGTTGGTAGCGCTGAGCGATCTGTACAAAATTGGCAACCGTAAACGAATGGCCCAGCGCCGCAGTCCACGACGCCTGTAGATTGTTCACCGGGTAGTTGAAGACGTATACCGATTGCAGGCCGTGCAGCGCGCTCTGCGCGCCATGCACCATCGTCCAGGAGGCGCGCACCGTCTGGCTGCGCGTTGGCATCCACTGGAGCGTTGATTCCGCGCCGGCAAAGTGCAGCCCGTTCAAGTTCGCTGCCGCCCAGGGCTGCGTCGAAACAGCCCGCACGTAGTCGATGGTGTCGTGCTGCTGCGAATAGAAGCCACCGAACGAGAGCGTTAGCTTGCTCGATGCATTCCAGTCCGCGCCGGCATTTCCGCTCCAGGCCGACTCCGGCTTCAGGTTAGGATTGCCCACGGTTGTCGGGTCGGAGTAATAGAGATCCGTGTAGGTAGGAATCCGAAAGCCGTAGCCGCCATTGGCGCGAAGCTTCCAGCGCTCGCCCAGGCGAAGGCTGCCGGCCATTTGCGGCGAGAAGACCGCCAGCGGGCCGCCCGAGAAAATCTCCTCGCGCGCGCCCACTGAGAAGGTCCAGCGGCCGCTCTCCGGGTGCAGGTCGAGATCGATGTACCCCGCGCCGCGGTTGCGCGCATGGATGCCGAGATTGTTTGAGCGAATTGAATCGCCGTCCGATTCGAGCCCCATGAGCAGCGCAGACGTTTTTTCAACCGTCACATTGTGCCGCAATATCGCCTGCCACGAGCCATCGATATGGTTGTTCTCGTAGATCGCCGGATCGTCGCGGAAGAGAACGAACTCATCGGTGTGGCGACGAAAGGCAAAGGCGGCGACGGTTTGCGAGCCCAGTTCCTGCCGGATGCCCGCGAAGAAGCCCTTGGTGCGCTCCCAGGAGGGGTAATCGCCGTAGAACTGGTTGGCGCCGAACGAACGGTCGCTTCCCGCGAGCAGGATGTCCGTCACGCCAAGGCGGGCGCCGTGCCACATTTCTGTGGAGGCGTCCTCATTGCGGTAATCACGGTCTGCCATGAAGCCCGTGGAGAAATTGCGGTCGGCGGTCACGCGCCCGCTCCACTTGCCATGCTCGGCGCCGGCGAGCAGCGATTCTTCGTTGGCCTCAAAGCTGCCCTCGCCCAAGCGCAGCCGCACAGTGTCGCGGTCCGGAGCGGCGGTCAAAAAATCCACCACCCCGCTCAGCGCGTCGACTCCGTGCAATGTCGAGCCCGCACCTTCCAGCACCTCGATCGAATCCATCGCCTCCATCGGCACAGGCAGATCAAGATTATGGTGCGCAGTCTGCGCGTCATTGATGCGGAAGCCGTTGAGCAGCACCAGCGTCTGCTCAAAGCTGCCGCCCTGGAGCACGATATCGGCCTGGCCGCCGCCGGCGCCGCGCTCCTGGAGAAACACCGCCGAGTCCTGGCGCAAGATGTCCTGCGGCGACTCGGCCGCCAGCGCCATTGGTTTTATGGGGAGCACCGTAACCGGTCGCGGCGACTCACCCAGCGGCACCGGCGTGGCGGAGCCGAGTACGATCATGGTTTCCGAATCGGCTTGGACCGG
>JASIJX010000340.1 GCA_030049955.1 Acidobacteriaceae bacterium | reverse complement strand
AGAGCGGTTACTGCAACCACGAAGCCCACGGTCACGCACACTGCGCCCGCAATTTCGTTCAGAAATTGCACCCACCGAATTGCTGGTCCAACTAACTGCTCAGCAACTCCGAGAAGCTCGAGCATAAAGTCCTTTCCTCGCTAACGTGCCCGAGAAAGCAGAGACCATGAACACTATGCGCACATTGATACGTCCGGTGGCGGTGCGCGGCGAAACGCGGTCTCTACAGGCTGTTTCATAAACATCGTCTGAGAGTGATCCAGAGGCAGGCCAGGTAGAAGAAGGCGCGGTAGGTGGCGAGAAGATGCTCATGTCTTACCAAGAGTCGTCGGAATTGGCCAAACCAGGCGTTGGTTCGCTCGATGATCCAACGACGCTTGTATCGGCGCAGTTTCCGCCCATCCTCGTAGCGCCGTTGCTTGTTGTTCCTCCGGTACGGGGCGATCAATTCGATGCCTCGTTTCTTCAATCGTTCACGCAGTGGGTCGGAATCGTAGGCGCGATCGGCGATCACCCTTTTCGGCTTTTGGCGGGGGCGGCCCTTGGCTCTGGGGACGCGGACTTCTTTGAGTGTGGCTTCCGCAAGCGTAGCTTCTCCCGGAGAGGCACTTTCAAGCCGAACTCCCAACGGAAGACCTTGACCGTCGACCAGTACCATCCACTTCGTTCCCTTGCCACGCTTGGTTTTACCGACCGCGGTGCCCCCTTTTTGGCCGGCGCGAAACTGCCGTCCAGGAAGGCTTCGTCCCATCGCAGCAAGCCTTCTCCATCGAGTGCGCCGAGTAATGTACGCCAAGCGTCAAGCCAAACATCCTGCTCTTCCCACTGCTTCAAACGCCGCCAGCAAGTCGCTGGAGATGGGTACTTGTCGGGCAGAAACCGCCAAGCAGCTCCGGTCCACAGCACCCAGAGAATACCTTCCAGGCAACTCCGGTTTGATGCCCACGGGCGGCCCCGATTATCCCGGCGGCGCTTGGGTTCAGGCAACAGCGGCTCAATTAGCGACCACTGCGCATCGGTCAATAGCTCGAATCGACTCTTACTCACTCTTCAAGTGAGCCAAACTCAACTCCGCCTCAAAAAGTACCTCTCTTGAGGCCGAACCTATTTATGAAACACTCTGGAGCAACTTCGATCCGAAGTCTGACGGTTTCTTTGGGCGCCCGGAAGGGTTTCCCGACTTCCTCTTTTTGAACTGATCGCTTTTGGGGTGCTTCCGATAGCCGACTTCATAGCCTTCTATCTCTCTATCGTCGTTCATATCTGTCAACCTTTCGCTTTCGCTTCTGGAGTTGATGTGGCCCGACTTGTCCTGGAAGTTTCTCTGACTCCAAAGCTCTCCCCTGACTCGACGTGAATCGCCTCGCGTTTGGTGCGGCGCTGCCAGCAGCGAATAAGAGCGTCCACGTAAAGTGGATCGAGTTCCAAGCCGTAGCAGACTCGTCCCGTGCGCTCAGCAGCGATGACAGCAGTACCTAACCCGAGGAATGGGTCCAGAATCAAAGCTCCTCGGCGGGTGGAATCTTTGATCGCATCGGCGATAAGGGCGACCGGTTTCGGCGTCGGGTGGAGGGCCAGCAGGTCTCCTTCAGGGCCAGATCGAGAGAACGTATTTGCCGAGGGATAGTTCCAAACATTCGTGCGATATCGCCCAAACTTGCCGAGCTGGATGTTGTTGCGATGTGAGGCCTCGCCGTTCTTGAAGAGAAAAATCAATTCATGTGCACTGCGATAGAAACTCCCCATGCCGCCGTTGTTCTTGGCGCAGACGCAGAGGTCCATCGGCTCGCCATAGGCGCACAGGCCGGCCGCGAGAATCTGTCTCATGTGCCTCCAGTCCATAAAATAGTAGGCAAGCGAGCCCGGCTCGCTGCTTAGGCTGGATAGGGTCATTGCCTTGCCTAGAAACTCCGTGAACTTCGCCACGCTCATCTCGCCTGAGGCCATCGCAAACTCCCGGTGACGGACTTTCCCGAGACCGCTGGCGTGGCCATCGATGGCCACGTTGTAGGGCGGATCCGTGATCACCAGATCCGCCTTGGCTCCGTCGAGCAGCCGCGCGTAATTCTCCGAAACTAGCGAATTACCACAGAGCACCCGGTGCTTTCCGAGTTGCCAAAGGTTGCTGCCGACTGACACGGCTGAGGCTTCAATCGCCGGGAGACGGTCGTCCGGATCCGGCTCGTTGATGGTTTCGAGTCCGTCAATCAGCAGATCGATTTCGGCTGTTTCAAAACCGATGACCTCAAGATCGAAGTCCAGCTCCAATTCCGAGAGCACCTTGAGTTGTTCTCCCAGGAGCCGTTCATCCCACGATGAGTTTTCAGTCAGGCGATTGTCTGCAATCAGGAACGCCTTGTACTGTGACTCCGAGAGATGGCTTAGCTCGATCACTGGAACGGTTTTCGAGCCAAGCTTCTGCGCTGCTAGCAGACGTCCATGTCCAGCAACCACGTTCTGCTGGTCATCCACAAGGATTGGGACATTGAAACCGAACGCCTCAATACTCTTGGCGATTTGGAGTACCTGCTTGTCGCTATGGACGCGCGGATTCTGTGGGTACGGTTTAAGAGACGTCATTGGTAGGTAGATCACCTTTAGAGCTGCGGTAGACGACGACATAATCACCTCTGTTAGAAAATCGCAGGTGTAGTATGCCAAGAACAGTTCAGATATTGAGAAGAAAGTTGTGGACATCGTCGTGACCTGCCCCCAATTTCCGCATGGTCATCATACTTAGCCAGCAGCAGCCGTAGCTGTGGGAAAGTTGGAAACGCCATCGGCGTTTTCAAAGTGGGCGGAGCCCACGTCTTTTCCATAGTTTGCTTCGGCTGCGAACTCTGCCGGCGTCATGTACTTCAAGCTGCTATGTGGCCGTTGTTCGTTGTAATCGCGGCGC
>JASIJX010000038.1 GCA_030049955.1 Acidobacteriaceae bacterium | reverse complement strand
TTGCTTTTCGCGCGATTACGAGCGGCTGCAGGCAAGCCTCAAGATCGAGGCGCCGGTGTTGATCCGCGGCACGCTGATGGGCGAAGAGGATTCTGCGCCGAAGATTTCCATCGGCAGCGTGCAGGCGCTTGATGATGTGAAGGTGAAACTACCAGACGGCGTGCGGCTCCGCATCAATCTCGACCGGGCGACGGAAGAGATGTTTGCCGCGCTCAAGAGCGCGTTCGAAGCCGCGCCCGGACCGGGCAAGGTAATGCTGCACCTCGAAAAGAAGAATGAGTACGCGGTTATCCTGGAGCCGGAAGGGATGAACGTGGCCGCCGATCGCGGATGGGTGGATCGCGTGGAGGAACTGATCGGGAAGGGAAGTGTGCAGGCGGTGGGGTAGGCCCCTTCCCACCGTTGGGGGACAAGCTAGAATTTGAATCCCGGTTTCAGCTCGCACTGGTATACGGTCGATTTTTCGCTGCCGGAATTGGTGCGAACGGTACAGTTGGCCCAGGAAAGATACACGGAACCGCCGAGCGGAAAGACCATGGGCGTTCCGTTGATCTCGGCCTGGATGGAAACGCCTTCCTGATCGGTGGGCAGCGTGAAGCTAAGGGTGCGGTCGAAGATCACGGGGTAGGATTGGCGCACATTTGATCCGATGCTGGTGTGAAAGACCTCAGCTTCGAGCAGGAACGTTGCCGTATCGGACCAGTCCATCGCCGTAGCGACGATCATGCGGCCGCCATCGGCGGCAGCGTGAGTCTGGATGCGCGTGAACGGGCACGGTCCGGCGATGCATGAGGCGCGCACGTTGCGAAACTCGTTGTCCGGGCCGGCATCGAGCGTAACCGAGGATGTAGCCGCCTTCCAGTTGCCATCGGGCGAGCATGGCCCCTGCCGCCGGCATGGTATGTCGCCCTGGTTCACTACCGTGAAGGTTTTCACCGCGCTACCGATGTCCTCTTCGTTTTCGGTGTTCACCGTGTAGCGAATGCGGATGTTGTTGATTACTTGCGCCGGCGCGATGGAGACGGCTTTCACCTCCGTGACGCGCGGCACCATGGCGGCGACGATCAGCCGCCGCGAGGTGGAGCGGAACTCCATCGCAAGGTTCATGTCGAGCGGGCGAAAATCGGGCTGACGAAAGCTCAGCCTGACGCTCTGGCCGGGCCAGATCACCTCAGGGAACGTGATGCGGAAGTAGCCGGAAGCGTCCGATTGCGTGCTGGTCGAAACCACCCCGCGGGAGGCTGTGACGGTGACGCCGGCGAGGGGTTGCTGCTTGGGCGGATCCTGTGAACTGCGGATCACGGCGCCCTGAATGGTGGTGAGCCCCGGCTTCCAGCGGAAGAGGCGCACCATCAGCGCGGCCACTGCGGCTGCCACCACAACGGCAATCACGATCGAAAGGGTGGTACCTTTGTGCGTCAAGTTCTTCGCGCCTGTTCGTTTGCTTGGACGCGGGCCGGGGAGAATTTGCTGTCCGTCTGGATTACGGACGCTTGAGGTTCGGCATCTAATCAGACGACTGCCGGTCCTCACCCTGCTTCGGGCTTATGCCTTATGCTGAGATTCGCCGGCCGATTGGTTCTTCGGTAGTGGGCCGCATGCACGCATACCCGCTACTACGATCATTACATCAGGGAGCAAGTCGAGGGAAATGACTCCAGGGGAGCAACTCGAACCGACGCGATGAAATGGCCGCCGCGCGAACAGATCGCCACCGCGCTGCAGGGGCGCGTGTGCTCCCGCCGCAGCGTGCTGCAGCAGATGGCGGCAATGTCGCTGGCGCTTCCGCTGGCGCATACGCGACCGTCGCCATTCTTGACGTCCGCGGCGCTGCAAGGAGCAACTCCCGCGGGGCCCGCGCCGATGCCCCAGCCCACGTCCCTTACCCCTGAAGACGATGACGTGCTCAACCAGATTGAACAGGCTGCATTCCTTTTTTTCTGGGAGCAGGGGAATCCGCAGACGGGTTTGATCAAGGACCGCTGCAACGTCCGCACTAAGGACACGAGCACGGCGGCCAGCATCGCCTCGACGGGATTCGGCCTTACGGCGATCTGCATCGCCCACCAACGCGGCTTCGTCTCGAATGCCGACGCCCGGCTGCGCGTGGTGCAGACGCTTTCGTTTCTATGGCACAAGCTGCCGACGCACCGCGGATTTTTCTTCCACTTTGCCAACATCAATACCGGCGAGCGGATGTGGGACTCCGAAGTATCCTCGATCGATACAGCGATCTTGCTTTGCGGCGTTCTCACCTGCAAGCAGTATTTCGCCCAGGACAGGGACATCGTCGAGCTGGCGCACGCTATCTTCGATCGCGTGGATTGGTCGTGGCTTTCGGAAGACACCTCACTGCTCTCGTTGGGGTGGACGCCGGAAATGGGCTTCATCTCCTCGCGCTGGGATTATTACAGCGAGTTGATGATGATTTACCTGCTGGGCATGGGCTCCTTGACGCACCCGCTAAACAAAGGGACCTGGTTTGCATGGAAGCGCACGGTTTTTGAATACGACGGCCTGCGCTACATCGGCTCGTTCGCGCCGTTGTTCATCCACCAGTTTTCGCAGGCGTGGTTCGATTTCCGCAACAGGCGCGACCAGTATGCCGACTATTTTCAAAACTCAGTCATCGCCACCGACGTGCACCGTCTGTTCTGCATTTCGCTGAAGGAAAAATTTCCTGACTATAGTGACGACTTGTGGGGCATCACGGCATCGGACTCCGCGCACGGGTACGTGATCTGGGGAGGCCCGCCAGCCACCGGGCCTATCGATGGCACCGTCGTTCCGGCTGCGACCGGCGGCTCCATTCCGTTCCTGCCTGCCGCGACCATGCGCGTGCTGCGCACCATTCACGATCATTACCCGCAGGCGTGGTGCCGCTACGGTTTTGTGGATGCATTCAATCCGCTCACCAACTGGTACGATTCCGACGTTATCGGCATTGACGTGGGTATTACCATGGTGATGGCTGAGAACGCTCGTACTGGGTTTGTGTGGAACGCATTCATGAAAAATCCTGAGGTGCGGCGCGGCATGGATGCCGCCGGATTCAAAGCGTACACGCCTGCGGTTCCCGAAACGCAGAAACGAACCGCCTGATCGGCCTTCGTGTTGCCTTTAAGAAAAACAACGCCTTTACTTTGCTGCGCATCGCACTACAATGACGGGCGAAGACGCCGAAGGGCCTGAGAGTGTCTGTTTGCAAGCGGAATCACGAACTTGAAGGACATAACTTCCTGTTTTGCCAAGGACAGTCTGCTTATTGCAACTGAGCGCGTATTGCGTCATTGTCGAATTTCCGCGTTGCGGCAACGGATTTCAAGGGAGTTATGTCCTCAACCATGCAACCCGAACCGAGCGGCGACTCCGGCGGGTCCACGGACCAGACCTCCATGGACCAAACTCGATTGGAGCAGCCGCAACCGGAGCAAGCTGAAGAGCCTGCCAAGAGTGGCAGTGGCGCCTGGTCCGATCGTCTGCGCGCGCTCAAGAATATTCCGCCGGTGCTGCACTTCGTGTGGGAGTCAGGCCCTTCAGTCGTCTTCTGGAACATCACTATCCGCATCGTCGTCGCCTTCCTGCCGGTGGTAATCGGAATCATCGCGGGCCGCTACATCATCAACGGCATCAATAACATTGGCTTTCATCGGCCGCTGCCGTGGTACTTCTGGTATCTGGTTGCCGCCGAGGCGGTGCTGGCCGTTCTCATCGGCATCCTCTCGCGTGCGGTCGATTACTTCGATAATCTGCTCGCCGACCGCTACACGCACCACGTAAGCGTAGAGGTGATGCGGAAGGCCGCCGCGCTCGACGTCACCGTCTATGAAGACCCAATCTTCTATGACCGGCTGGAGCGCGCCCGCGTGCAGGCCACCGACCGGCTGGCAATGATTCAGCAGATGGGCCGGCTCATCCAGCAGGGTGTCACTGCCATTGCCTTCTCCGCGGTGCTCCTTTGGTATTCACCGCTGCTTCTGCTTCTGCTTGTTGTCGGCATCGTTCCGGCGTTCCTCGGCGAGAGCCACTTCTCTTTTCTCACCTACGCCAAGAACTTCCGTCAGACGCCCATGCGCCGCAAGATGGAGTACCTGCGCCAGGTTGGCGGCAGCAAGGAGGCGGCCAAAGAATTGCGGCTGTTCAACCTGAGCGATTATCTGACCCGCCGCTTTGAGAAAATCTCGTACCGGATATATGAGGAAAATGTAGCGCTGAACCGGCGACGGCTCTTCTGGGGCGGTCTTCTATCGATACTCGCCCAGCTCGGTTATTACTCCGCCTACGTCCTCAGCATCTATCGCACCATTGAGGGCCGCTACACAATTGGCGATTTCGCGCTGATCACCACGGCCATCATGCAGGCCATGGGCAACATTCAGCAGGCGTTTTCCACGGCCTCGGGCGTGGCCGATCAGGCGCTGTTCCTCACCGATTTGCTGGCGTTTTTTGAGATGAAGCCGCGGGTCGAGTCAAAACCGAATGGCTTGCCGGCGCCGCGGCCCATCACGCGCGGCTTCGAGTTCCGCAACGTTTCGTTCGTGTATCCCGGAACCACGCGCAGCATCCTGCACAGCCTGAACTTCACGCTGACGCCCGGCGAACGGGTGGCGCTGATCGGCGAAAACGGCCAGGGCAAAACGACGATCGTGAAGCTCATAACGCGCCTCTACGATCCGACCGATGGCCAGATCCTTCTCGATGGCGTGGATTTGCGCGAATACGACCTGTCCAGCCTGCACGCGGAGATCGGCGTAATTTTTCAGGACTTTATGCGTTACGAGATGACAGCGCGCGAAAACATCGCCGTGGGACGGGTGGAAGTCGATCACTCGCAGGAGGAGATCGAGTATGCCGCGGAAAAAAGCCTGGCCAGCGGCGTAGTCGCCAAGCTGCGCGGCGGTTACGACCAGATGTTGGGCCGTCGCTTCGAGGGCGGCGTCGATCTTTCCGGCGGGGAGTGGCAAAAGCTGGCACTTGCCCGCGCTTACCTGCGCGACGCGCAACTGCTTATTCTCGATGAGCCCACGGCCTCGCTCGATGCGCGCAGCGAGTTCGAGGTCTTCGAGCGCTTTGCCGAGCTCACGTATGGAAAAATGGCCCTCCTCATCTCGCATCGCTTCTCCACCGTGCGCATGGCTGACCGCATCGTAGTCCTTGAGGGCGGTCACATTGTCGAAGAGGGCAATCACAATCGGCTTATGGCGCTGGGCGGCCGCTACGCGGCCATGTTTGAAATGCAGGCGGCCAGTTATCGCTGAGGATTCATGACGCAAGCCGCATTCAATCTCGAATCGCAGCAGTTCTTTGAGAACGACGCCCCGGCACGGTTGCAGCGCGCAGCGGAGGCGGCCGGCGGCTGGGAGGTGGTGCCGCGGCCCGCAGCAGGAATCAACAGGTTCGCATTTCTGGGCCGGGTGCGCGCCGCGCGCCGCAAGCTTGGGCGGCTGGAAGCGGCGCTCGCCCGCCATCCAGTGCCGGAGGTGACGGCCGATCCGGACGAGATCGCCTATCGCTCGGCTATGCTCGAGCTAGGCGCCAGCCATCGGCTGCTGCGCAATGCGATGGCTGCAGTTGCCGACCGTCCTGGGCCGCTTGCACGCATTCCGCGCGTCGTTACACTCGGACGGGCGCCGGGCCGGCAGGAGGAGCCGCGCGCCGCCGCAATCGCGAGCGCCTACCTGAACGCGACGGACTGCGCATTTGACGGGCCTGCGTTCGGCGGATTTGTGCAGAATCTGCAGCAGCATGAGCCCCTGCACGTGGATGAGCTGTGGGAGCTCAGCTCATTCCTGAAGTTCGTTCTGCTTGAGTCGCTGCTCGACTCGTCGCTTACGCTTTTCACCTCGCGCGAGAAGGCGTTTCCTTCCGTGATCCTGGCGCAGATCAAGAGCTTGCGAGCGGTCACCAATACCGATTGGGAATACTTGATCGAGCCGCTCATCATTTTTGACGCAGTGCTCCGCCAGGACCCAGCGCAAGCCTTTGCGCAGATGGACTTCGAGAGCCGCGAGCGGTATCGCCGGCGCGTGGCGCTGGTGGCGCGTCGCTCCGATTGTTCTGAGACGCAGGTGGCCGAGGCTGTGCTCGCGCTGGCGCGCGAGGGCGAGCAGTTGCCGGCCAGCGATCCGCGCCTGCAACGCCGGCGCGCGCACGTGGGTTACTACCTCATCGACAAGGGCTTTGCTCAACTCGCATTGCGCACGGGGTTCCATCCTACGCTCGCCTTTCGCGCGCGGGAGTTCGTGCGTGCCCATGGCGAGGAGTTCTTTCTCGGGGGCATCCAGATATTGGCGCTCCTGTTCATCGCCGTCATTCTATTTCCGATTGTTCCGGTGATGGCTCGTTTCGTCGGCCTCGTCATCACGCTGCTGTTGCTCGCAATTCCAGCGACGCAGGTCGCAGTGGACCTGGTGAACAACGCCATCACTTCGTTCATCGACCCGGAGCGCATGCCCAAGCTCGATTTCAGCAACGGCATTCCTGCCGAGTGCACTACGCTGGTGGCCGTGCCGTCGCTCCTGCTGAATGAAAAGCAGGTGCGCGAGCTGGTGAACGATCTCGAGGTGCGCTTCCTGGCCAACCGGGAGCCTAACCTTCACTTTGTGCTGCTCACCGATCTTCCGGACTCGGTGAGCCAGCCGCGCGAGAACGATTCGCATCCGCTCGTCGATCTGGCGGCGCGACTCATTAACGAACTGAACGCACGCTATAACTCATCGCGCAATGGAGTCTTCATCTTTCTGCACCGGCATCGCATCTTTAATGCGCGCCAGGGCGTATGGATGGGTTGGGAGCGCAAGCGCGGCAAGCTGCTCGACCTGAACAAGTTCCTCGCCGGGGCTTTTGATGCGTTCCCAATCAAGGCCGGCCGCGTGGATGTGCTGCGCTCGGTCCGTTACATTCTTACTCTCGACTCCGATACGCAGTTGCCGCACGGGACCGCCGCGCGGCTGGCCGGGGCAATCGCGCATCCGTTGAATCAGGCCATCATCGACCCGCAATTGCGCATTGTCACCGCAGGCTATGGCATTCTTCAGCCGCGCATCAGCGTTGCGGTGCAATCGGCAGCGCAGTCGCGTCTGGCAGCGATCTATTCCGGCCAAAGCGGCTTTGACATTTACACGCGCGCGGTTTCTGACGCTTACCAGGACCTGTTCGGCGAAGGCATTTTTACGGGCAAGGGAATCTACGAAGCGGCCACGTTGCACGCTGTTCTCGACCGTCGTTTCCCGCGCAATTCTCTGCTCAGCCACGATCTCATCGAAGGCGCCTACGCACGCGCCGGACTGGTGACCGACATTGAGTTGGTGGACGATTACCCCTCTCACTACAGCGCTTATATGCGCCGCAAACATCGCTGGGTGCGCGGCGACTGGCAGATCATGTATTGGATCTTCTCGCGCGTGCCCGATGAGGCCGGCCGATGGGGCCCGAATCCCATCTCCGATATCTCCCGCTGGAAGATTTTCGACAACTTGCGCCGATCGCTGGTCGATCCGTTCCTCTTCCTGCTGTTCATCTTCGGCTGGCTTGTACTTCCCGGCGGGCCGTTGTACTGGACGTTTGCCGCGCTCTTCCTGCTGTTCTTCCCGACGTTCGCGCAGTTTGTTTTTGGGCTGGGCCGCGCCATGGCTAGCGGACAAAAGGGCCGCGTGGCCGAGACTGCCTCAGGCTTTGGCCGCGCCATGCTGGTGGCGCTCCTGCATCTCGCATTTCTGCCGCACGAAACATTGATGGCCTTCGATGCCATCATCCGCTCGCTGTTTCGTCGGTTCGTCACCGGCGAGCGTCTGCTCGAGTGGGAGACGGCATACCAGTCTGAGTTGCAGCGCACGCGCACGCCCATTGACCGCTATCTCGCATTCATGCCGCTCGTCACTGTATTAATCGGCGCGCTCATCTGGTTGGGAGCGGTGCGCCACTATGCGATCCTCTGCGCGCTGCCCATTCTCGTTCTCTGGGCGCTTTCGAATCCGCTCACCGTCTGGCTCAATCAGCCGCCGCGCGATCGCCAGGGCGTTTCCTCGGCCGACAAGGAGTTTCTCTGCGAGCATGCGCTGCGCATCTGGCGCTACTTTCACGATTTCGGCGGCGGGCGCCACAACTTCCTGATTCCCGACAACGTGATTGAGGAGGGGCTGGTTGAAGCGGCGCGCGTTTCGCCCACGAATATCGGCCTGCTGCTGAATGCGCGCCAGGCTGCGTGCGAGCTCGGCTTTCTTACCGTGCCGGAGTTTGCCGAGCTCAGCCGCGCAAGCCTCAACACGATCATGCGCCTGGAGAAGCACCGCGGCCACCTTTACAACTGGTACGACACGCAGACGCTGGAGGCGCTTGGCAGCGCGCCTTTCGTCTCTTCGGTCGACAGCGGCAACTTCGTGGCCTCGCTCTACACGCTGCATGCCGGAGCCATGGACGTGGCGCGCAAGCCGCTGGTATCGGCCCAGCTCTTTAGCAATGGCCTGCGTGCGCACTGCCGGTTGCTGCGCCGGGAGAAAAAGCTTTGGGCTTCAGTTGGGCGGCTTAACTTTCCGCCCGAGTCGGCGACTCTCACGGAATGGATCGAGTGGCTGCCGCTGGCGCAAAAGGCGCTGGCCGATGCCTCCGAAGCCGCGCCCGCCACGCTGCCTGAGACCTACTGGCTGCATGAGACGCGCAAGCGCGTCGACGCGATTCTGCAGTTGCTGCACGATTATCTGCCCTGGGCGCTGCCCCAGTTTCAAGCCCTTCGCGCCTTTCCGCATCTCTCGCTCGACGAAAAGTCCTGCCTGATGCCTATCAAGGACGCGCTGCCCTTTGCCGAGGGGCTTGGGGCGAGGCTGCTGCGCGCGCAGAACGCGCTTGAGGAAAATCGCGTGCTGGGGATATTGGCCGATCAGTTGCGCGTGCTGCTGCCGGGCGCAATGCAAAATCTGCGTTCGCTCTTTGGCACTCTTTGCGCCATCGAGCAGGACTCTGAACGGATTGCGCAGGAGACCGACTTCTCGTTCCTTGTGAGCTCCGGACGGCAGATTCTCTCGATCGGCTACGAGCGCGGAGCTCCGGGGATTCACGATGCCGCCTATGACATGATTGCGTCGGAGGCGCGCATCGCCACCTTCCTGGCCATTGCGCGCGGGGACCTGCCCTACCAGAGCTGGTACAAGCTGGCGCGCGATCATACATTCGCCTATGGGCGCTTCTTGCTGCTCTCCTGGACGGGCACGATGTTCGAGTATCTGATGCCGGCGTTGTGGATGCGCAGCTACGCGGGCACGCTGATCGCTCGCACGCAGGATGCCGTGGTTCACGTGCAGCAAGCCTTTGCCGGCGATCTCGGCATTCCCTGGGGCATCTCCGAGTCAGGCGCAGCCAAACGGAATCCCGACGGCCACTACGACTACTTTGCCTATGGCGTGCCGCGAATTGCTCTCTGGTTTGAGGCGACGGCCGGTCCGGTAGTCTCGCCCTACTCCACGTTCCTGGCCCTCGGCGTGAATGCGCCGGAAGCACTCGTGAACCTGCGCCGCATGTGCGCGGCTGGTTGGGTGGGCGCGTACGGCTACTATGAGGCCGCCGACTACATCCAGTCGACGCGTAAGCCGGAGCTGGTGCGCGAGTGGATGGCGCACCACCAGGGCATGTCGCTGCTGGCGACTACAAACCTGCTGCGCGACAACATTGTGCAGAAGTGGTTCCACGAAAACCCGCTGGTGCAGGCAGCCGAGCTGCTGCTGCACGAAATGCCCATCAGCAGGGCCGTGCTCAAGGCGCGGCTGGAGGAGTTTGCCCCGCTGCGAGCTGCATGAGCGGGCTTCAGATTGGGACTGATTCATTAAGGCCAATCTGGCCTTGATAAAATTGAGTCGAGTCCCGATTGAAAGAGACCCCTCGTGGCCGCAACCCAAACTGCCTCTCAAAAATCCCCGCTCACCTTCCAGGAGCTGCTTTTTCGCTTGCAAGGCTTCTGGGCCGAGCGCGGATGCGTGCTGCAGCAGCCCTATGACGTTGAAGTTGGAGCCGGCACCATGGCGCCGGAAACGTTTCTGCGCGTCCTGGGTCCCAAGCCGTATAAAGTCGGCTACGCGCAGCCCTCGCGCCGGCCGGCCGATGGCCGCTACGGCGAGAACCCCAACCGGCTGTACAAGCACACGCAGTTCCAGCTCATCCTGAAGCCTCCGCCAGTCAACGTGCAGGAGCTTTATCTCGAATCGCTTGAGGCGATGGGAATCGACCTGCGCCACCACGACCTGAAGTTCGAAGAGGACAACTGGGAGTGGCCCGCGGGCGGCGCGTGGGGCGTGGGATGGCAGGTAATGCTCGATGGGCTTGAAATAACGCAGTTCACCTACTTTCAACAGTGCGGCGGCCTCGATCTCGACCCCATCTGCGCAGAGCTCACCTACGGCATGGAGCGCATTGCCGCTTTTTTGCAGGACGTGGACTCGATTTACGACATCGTTTGGGCGCGCGATCCTGAAACTGGCGCGCCTGTTACCTACGGCGATGTACGCCTGGCCGAAGAACTGCAGTTTTCGGTGTACAACTTCGAGTACGCAGACGTGCCGCGGCTGTGGGAGCACTTCAACAGTTACGAAGCGGAAGCACAGTCGCTGCTGATGCAGGCCAACGCCGTGCTCAATAATGAGCAGTCCAGTGCAGCAGAGAAGCGTCGCTTCCCGCTGCTGGCCACCTACGAGCTCGCGCTCAAGTGCTCGAATCTGTTCAACCTGCTCGATGCGCGCGGCGCCATCAGCGTAACGGAGCGGGTGGGCGTAATCGGCCGCATTCGAAATT
>JASIJX010000339.1 GCA_030049955.1 Acidobacteriaceae bacterium | reverse complement strand
GAAGCTGGCACATCTACCGGCACGGCGAGCGATGGTTGAAGTCGAGCCTGGACATGCGCATCGTGATCGAGAACAGCCGTTATGTTGCCGTGGGATTCAAAGTGCCGGTGGCGGAGATGCACACGCTGGAGTCGCTTAAGCGCCAGCGAAGAATTCCCGCGCTCGAAATCGACGTGCTGCGGAGCGAATTCGACGAGGCGGAGGTTGCGCGGCGCGTGCTGGCCCATCCCGGAGATGCGATTGCCGACGTGCTGCTGAATCAGAACGTGATGGCCGGCGTGGGCAACGAGTTCAAGTCGGAGATTTGCTTTGTTGCCGGCATCCATCCGTACTGCCCGGTCGCTTCGCTTTCGGTTGATCAGGTGCGCGCAGTCATCGCCGCCTCGCGCAGGCTGATGGGGGCGAATGTGCTTGAAGATTCCGGCGACCGCATCGTGACGTTTCTGGGGCGGGGCCGGCGCACTACGAACCTTTCGGACCCGAATTCGAGCGTGTGGGTATATGGGCGCAATGGGCAGCCATGCCGGAGCTGCGGCGAGACAATCCGGCGGCGCATCCAGGGTAAGGATGCGCGCGTGACGTTCTGGTGCCCGCGCTGCCAGCCGATGCCGGATGGCTCGGATGTTGATGGATGAGTTGAGCCGCGTAGATGCGTTCGGTGCTTTCTCGAGTCACCGAATTAGCCGGCGACACATCCCTTGAAACGCAGGTCCTTCGACTCGTCACACTCCGCGCGACTCGCTCAGGATGACATCCGAGAAATGTCGCCCAGGATGACAATCAGAAGGGAAGCGTCAGTTCCCGCTCTTGCCGAACCCGAAGAATCGCTGAAAGATATTGCGATGATCGTTCTGGTGATCGCAGGTGTCAGTGGGCGCAGTACCGTTGAGAAAGGCTGCCTCGTATGCGTCGGGGCAGACATTATCGCTCAGCAGGTTCGTCACCTTGTCGATGCTCTCGATCTGTACGCCGTCGGGCGGCGTGAAGTCTTTGGTATCGGAGTACTGCGGCAGCATGACGGCCTGCTTCATGAAATTGGCCCAGATGGGCGCAGCGACCTCCGCGCCCTGGATGCGGCCGCGGTTTTCTGGATCAAGCGAGGTGTAGTCGTCATTGCCCACCCAGACCACGCAGATCAGGTTGCTAGTAAAGCCGGCGAACCAGGCGTCGTGATCGGTTCCGGTTTTACCCGCAGCCGGCGCCAGGAATCCCAAGTTGCGCACGCCGGAACCGGTTCCGCAGAGATCTCGCCCTCCAACCTCGCAGGGATGGCCCCCGTTGCCTTGCAGAACAGCCTCCATCATGCTGGTGGTGAGGAAGGCGACGCGCGGGTCGAGCACGGTGCGGGCAGTGGGCGAATAGTCGTCGATTATGTCGCCAGTGGGTGTGCGGACGCTTGCCAGCATCCACGGATCCAGATGCACGCCGCCGTTGTCGAAGACAGTGTATGCGCCGGCCACCTGCAGCGGCGTCGCGTCATAGGAGCCGATGGCCACCGACGGGGTACCGCGGGCGTTGACGATGCCAGCCTCGCGCCCGAGCTCTGCCACGCGATCGAAGCCCACCATGCTCCCTAGCGCGATGGTGGCATTGTTGTCGGATCGCATCAGAGCGTAACGGGCGGTTATCGTGCCGTAAAACTCATTTTGAAAATTGCGCGGAGTATACGCGTACGGCGTCCCCGCGCCGTAGGTGGTCTGCGCGTCGCTCAGCATGGTCAACGGCGAGAACAGCTTGGTCTGGCCGGGGAGCGTGGTACCTTCCACCGCAGTCTGGAAGGCCGAGGCGTAGACGAACGGCTTGAACGTGGAACCGGTGGGCCGTTCGGCGACGGCGTGGTTCAGTTGCGAGGTTCCGTAACTGCGGCCGCCCACCAGCGCCAGCACCTGGCCGGTGTGCGGATTGAGCGCTATCAGCGCTACCTGCGGGTAGATATACGGCTTGCCCAGCCTGCGGTCGCGAGTATGAATTCTATCTATCTGCCTGTCGATCATGGGCAGGCTCGATTCGACCGCATTGGTGGCCACGCGCTGCAGGTCGGGGTCGAGCGAGGTATAGATGCGCAGGCCCTCGCGGTTGAAATCGCGGTCACCGAGCTTTTGCATGAGCCGGTCGTGCACCAAGTCGACGAAATAGGGTGCTTCGCTGGCGTCCACGCTGCCCGGCACAAGGTGCAGGGGCTCCAGTTTGGCCTTTTCGGCCTGTTCCTTGGTGATGGCACCGGTTTCGACCATGGAGTCGAGCACCATGGCGCGGCGCTCAAGGGCGCGCTCCGGATGGCGGAAGGGATTCAGCCGGCTCGGGCTCTGGATCAAGCCCGCGAGCAAGGCGCACTCAGAGAGATCGAGTTGCCGAACATCCTTGCCGAAATATGCCTGGGCCGCTTCGCCGAAGCCGTCAATCGAGAAGCTGCCCTGCTGCCCGAGGTTGATCTCGTTGGCGTACATCTGGAAGATCTGCTGCTTGGTGAAGCGATGCTCGAGCTGGAAAGTGATGGCGATTTCGATGATCTTGCGTTTGATGTGGCGCTGCGGCGAGAGAAAGAAGTTTTTCGCCAACTGCATGGTCAGCGTAGAGCCGCCCTCAGTCCAGCGATGGCCCGGCGTCAGATCGTTGAGGATGGCGCCAAACATGCGGTGGAAGTCGACGCCGCTGTGCTCGAAGAAGCGGCGGTCCTCGATGGCGACGACAGCGTGGACGAGGTTTGGCGGAATTTCGTCATAGGTGAGCAGACGGCGCTTAATGCGGTCTGCGCCGGAGCTCAGACCGGTGATGAGAAGCGGCTCAAGCTCGTAGCTGGCCAGTTGCTGGCCATGCGCGTCGGTAATGGAGTCGACCACACCACCGCTCACGTGAATCACCGCGGGGTCTGGCGCGTGATAAGACTGCGGTCCGGGACGCACGGTAATTTGCTGCACGCCTTCGCTGTAGGTGCCGAGCAGCGAAGGCTGCGCGGCGCCGTTGGTGGTGTAGCCTGCCTCGCGCAACTCGTTGGCGATCAGATGGACAGAGATCTTTTGTCCCGGCCGAACCTCGCGCGGTGCGGCGTAAATCTTTGCCGTGTCGGCAAAGATGGGCTGCTTCAGCCGCTGGTCCACTACGCTCTGATAGCTGACGTAGTAATAGGTGAAGATCGAGATGCCGACAATGGCGCACAGAGCAACGACCGAGCCTGCAGCGAGCAGAAGCAGCCGCAGGCCGCGAGGTTTGGCCGTAGGCCGCGCGAATTTGATCTTCACTACCATAAGACTCCAGTGTGCAGTCGTCGTTCTCAGTGATCAGTCAGGCGGTGGTAGCCAAAAGCTGTTCTTCTTCCACTTTCTCCTTAACGGCCGCGAGCACGCCGGCAATAGCCACATCCGCACTGCTGGCCGTGGCGCGTGTCACCAGCTCCACCTGGCCGGCAGCGGCCTTCTTGCCCACGTTGATTCGGTAGGGGATGCCCACCAGATCAGCGTCTTTGAATTTGACGCCCGCACGCTCGTCTCTGTCATCCAGCAGCACGTCAAGTCCTGCGGATTCAAGCTCGGAGGCGATCTGCTCGCCGGTTCTGCGCAGGGTTTCATCGGCTATGTTGGTCACCGTGACTACCACCGTGAAGGGCGCAATTGAAGCCGGCAGCCAGAAGCCATTGGCGTCGTTCGACTGCTCGATGGCTGCGGTGAGGATGCGCTCGATGCCGATGCCGTAGCATCCCATGATCGGCGTAACTTCCTTGCCGTTGGGGTCGAGCACTCGCGCGCCCATCGACTCGGTGTACTTGTTGCCGAGCTTGAAGATGTGACCGACTTCGACGGCCTTGCCGACCACCAGCTTGCCATGACAGCCCGGCCGCGGGCATTGCTCGCCCTCGTTCACGCTGCGGATATCGGCCAGGAGCGTCCAGCCGAAGTCGCGCGCTGGCGTCACGTTGCGCAGGTGGTAGTCGAGCTTGTTGGCTCCTGCGACCATATTCTTACGGCCTTCGAGAGATTTATCCAGAACAATGACGAGATCACCATCGCCTGTGAACGCGGGAAGTGAACTCCCTGGATTGACCACCCCTTTAGGGTTCAAACCAACTGGCCCAAGATAGCCTGCAGGGCCATGGAAGAATTGCTGCAACTCCTCAGCCTGCATGGGGCGCAATTCACGTGCACCAAGAATGCTCATGAGCTTGGTCTCGTTTACCTCGTGGTCACCGCGTAAGAAAACCGCGACAGGTTCCCAGTTAGGTCCCATAGCGCCTAGCCCAACTTTCTGCAGCATGGGGCCAGGACCATATCCTCGCATTGCCATGTATGCCACAC
>JASIJX010000037.1 GCA_030049955.1 Acidobacteriaceae bacterium | reverse complement strand
CGATCCTGCGCAGGATAAGCCGCTCCGATTCGATCTGGCCGGTGTCGCGCGAAAGGGTCATGGAGAGAATTTTAGGGCGTATCGACGCGGTCGACGGGCAGCGTTCTTCGTGGAGCAGGTCCCTGGCCGAGCGGGTCCCTGGCCGACCCAGCGCTCCGCTTCTCCAAGAGCTCAGGAAAATTGTTGGGCAATTCGGCTGCCTGCCGTCGAGGGTTGCGTACAGTTCCTGCTTCCGAAAACAAAGGCCGCCCGCCTGCGCGAACGGCCCCTGTCCATGCTCCGGAAAATTCTCTTTACGCCCCCGCCGGCCGCGGATTCTGCGGGTCGAACTTCGCCATTTTGATCTCCCGCGCCAGGCCGAGCTTCTCGAGCAGCCAGATTCCCCAGTAGTTCGGATCGAGCTCGTACCACTTGAGGCCGTGCCGGGCCGACACCGGATGCGCGTGGTGGTTGTTGTGCCATCCCTCGCCGCCGGTGAGCAGCGCGACCCACCAGCTATTGCGCGAGTCGTCGCGCGTCTCAAAGCGGCGGCTGCCCCACAAATGCGTGGCGGAGTTCACCAGCCAGGTGGCATGCAGGCCCAGCGTAACGCGCAGCAGCACGCCCCACAACACCATGGCAATGGCATTGACTGGCCCGCCAAAGGCCCATCCCAGGCCAAACAGAAGCCCAGCGCTCAGTACGATGGTCAGCCAGTGGTACTTGCTCAACCACACGTAAAAACGGTCGCGAGTAAGATCGGGCGAGTAGCGCGCCAGCCCCTCGGCCTGCGCATGCATTGACTGGCCAAAGAATAACCAGCCGGCGTGGGCCCACCAGGTGCCTTCGCGCGGCGTATGCGGATCGCCCTCGTGGTCGCTCAACTGGTGATGCACCCGGTGCGTGGAGACCCAGAAGATAGGTCCGCCCTCGAGCGAGAGCGTGGCGCACACCGTCATCGCATATTCCAGCCACTTGGGCACGCGGTAGCCGCGATGCGTGAGCAGCCGGTGGTAGCACATGCCGATACCCACGTTGATAGCCAGCACGTAAAGAACAGTCATGACGGCGAGCCGCTGCCAGCTGAAGAAGAACAGCGCCGCCAGTGCGCCGGCATGGAACAGGATGATGATGGCGAGCGTCAGCCCGTTCAGCCCCTCGGGCAGAGTGGCAGCGCGACCCATCCGCACCTGGTCGCGGGCGGGAACGTTGTGAACCACGCGCGCAGAGCGGACCTGAGGTCTGTCCTCTGCCGTAATAGCTTCAATTTGATCTGGCGTGGTTTCCGGGGCTGGAGCAATCAGGGACGATGCCATTCGCAGGGAGATCCTTCAATAAAGTGTCAGCAAACCCACCTTATAATCCCATTGTATCGGAGCGCAAGGCGCGGAAGTACCTAAATCAGCCTGCACCCACTAGATGCAGCAGAAAGAAGCCCGAAATAGGACAATCCGGAATGCCCGGCGGCACCCCCCTGCCGGTCTTTCAGCCGTACCAACAGCTCTTTTGCTTCGGCCACTGCGCCGCGCAGATCCTGCTCACTCCCCCTGCGTGCTGCCCCAGTATTCCGGAGTCGACGTGAAAAGCTGCGTCATCTGTCCACGGTATACGCGGTAGAGCGCGAACTGCCGTTGCGTCTTGCCACGCAGCTCGAAGAGCAGTTCGCCGCGGTTATCGGCTTCTGCGTCTACGGCGTCGATGAGCACCATCTGCGGCGTCTCGTCCAGGTGCGCGCCGTCGGTCACGTGCTTCATCAGCGTCACCACGCTGCCGTAAAGGTCCGGCTGCGCAACGATGGTGACAAACTTCTGCTCCGCGCCGGTTCCGCTGGTATGCGCCGAAAGCACCATGGTGGCGCCGGAGCCATACGCCAGCTCAAAGACGCGGAACTTCTCGTCAACCAGCGGAGCAGGGGGTGGGGGTGGCGCCGTTTTTTTGTGCACGGAGGACCGCTTCGCCGCCGTCGTGGTGGATTTCGATGCGGTCGCAGATTGGCCCAGCCCCAGCGCCTTGCGGGCAATGTCCTCCATGGACGATTTCATCTTCATCTCATCGGCAGGATTAGCCCAGCTATAGTCCCACGGATGGTCCTTGATAGGCTTGGCGTCGGAGACGGCGACCTCCTGGTCCATCTCGGACGGCAGGCCCACGAGGGTGGGCGTCACCTCAGTGCCGTATCCAGCCGGTTTGCCGCGCTTCAGCCGCGGCCGGTCCGGGTCGCTGATGTCGGGCAGCGATGAGACGCTGGCCTCGTCGTCGTCCTGCTTCTTTTGGAGCTTGGGCCGATCCGGGTCGGTTGACGAGCCCTCATCGTTGCTCTTATGCAGCGTGGGCCGGTCAGGATCGGGAGCCGGCGCCGAGGATCCCGAAGGATTGTTGCCGGCGGTGTCGGTGCCGGAATCGCCGCTGCGGTGCAAAGTGGGCCCATTCGAGTTCGAGTCTGAGCCTGAGCCGGAATTTGAGCCCGCCGAGTTATTGCCCGAATCTCCCGCGTCGCCACCTTTATGCAGCGTAGGACGGTCGGGATCGGGAGCCGGCGCCTGCGATCCCGAACTCCCGCCGGAATCCGTGTCGCCAGGGTGGTGCTTGCGGTGCAGGATAGGCTGGTCGCTGTCCGCATCGTCCTCGTCGACCTTCGCCATCTGCCGCTGGCGGTCCAGCTCCGCCGGCGTGGGTCTCACCGGCAGCGATTTCCAGTTTCCAAAGCCGATCCAGTAGCCCTGCTGCTCGGCCGCGCTGTGGATGTCGTAAAAACCGACCGTCCTGCCATCCTTCTGCAGCTCGTACTCCACCTCGCCGTCGAGCGCAAGGGGCTGCGGCCGGGCCAGGTAGATGCTGCCGTCCTGCAACTGCTGGCCGTCGAAGACCGTGATGGGCACCAGCCGGCTTGCTTTGGGGTGGGCGATGTCGCCGGTCCATTCGAGCACAGCCACTGCGCGGAAATCGGTAGCGCTCTTGTCCGTTGTCACCTGGCCGACGTACTGCGCGGCCGCCGGCGCCGAAACCAGAGGCAGGCCGGCAAGGCAGGCCACGGAAACAGCCAAGGCTACGGTTCTGCGGCTCAATTTCCCACACCCGAATTTTCCAGACCCAAATTTTCCGGACGATGACACGTGCCGCTCCCCTCGTAAATAATCGAACCGTATGGTCAACATAGCCTCTGCAAAAGGAAGTCTTTGAGACTCCCGAAAGACATTCGTAACAATAGATGCGGGCTGCCGGCCCGCGCGCCCGGCCGCTTCGAGCCGCCCCGGGACTCAATCCTAAAACCGCATCCTAAACCGCCAGGAGATTCCATGGAAATCAACGAGAAAGTCGCCGATTTCACGCTTCAGACTGACGAGGACAAAACCGTCAGCTTGTCGGACTTCACCGGAAAAACAGGGGCCGGCAAGCCGGTCGTGCTCTTCTTTTATCCTCGCGCCGACACCCCCGGCTGCACCATTGAGGCTTGCGGCTTCCGCGATACCTTCAAAAAGCTGCAGGCGGCCGGCGCCGTGGTGCTCGGCATCAGTCGCGATACACCCCGCGATCAGGCCAAATTCCGGGCGAAATACGACCTGCCGTACACGCTCCTTGCTGATGTAGACGAGAAAGTCTGCAAACAGTTTGGCGTGCTGAAGGAAAAGAACATGTACGGCAAGAAAGTCATGGGGATCGAGCGGACGACATTCCTGATCGGCCCCGACCG
>JASIJX010000338.1 GCA_030049955.1 Acidobacteriaceae bacterium | reverse complement strand
CCTGGTAGAGGGGCTCGACCTCTGTGTTCTTGTAACCGGCCGCTTGCGGATTGATGTGGGCGATGTAGCGGTTCGTTGCATCCAGTTTCATATCCACGTTCTCGGCTTTGCTCAGGCTCTGCGCAAACAGGCCGGCGGCAACGAGCAGTACGAGCGAGAGTGCGGCCTGCAGTATCACGAGCGCGCGCTGCAGCACTGATGCTGCGTGGGCGGTCGTGCGCGTGTTGGAGCGCAGCGCTTCAGCCGGCTGCGTGCGCGCCGCCATCAGCGCTGGCGCAAGGCCAAATAGGATGCCCGTAACCACCGAAAGCGCGAAGGCGAAGCCGATGACCAGCGGCGATGGCGCCGCACTGACTGGCATGTTGTGCTGATCGGGAAAGGCGAGCGCCAGCAGCGCGTGCGCTCCGAGATAAGAGACGGCCAGGCCGAGCAGCCCGCCCATGCCCGAGAGAAGAACGCTTTCCGTAAGAAGCTGGCGCACAATGCGGCTACGCTGCGCGCCAAGTGCTGAGCGGATGGAAAGCTCTGCGCGGCGGCTCATGCCGCGCACCAGCAGAAGGTTAGCGATATTGGCACAGGCGACAAGAAGAACCAGCGCGGCGATCCATTCGAGCAGCTTCAGGTGATCCTTGTAACCATCCTGCATGTTCTGGATTCCGCCGCCACCGGCAGTGAGCACCACATGGGTGCGGGGAAGAACCCGCTTGGCGCGCTCATCCGTAAATGTCTTGAGGGGCGCAAATTGCTGCTTGAGGAGCGTACTGGCTTTCGCCTGAAGGGCCGGCAGTGACGTTCCCGGCCTAACGCGACCGATGATGTAGGCCCACTCGGTGTCGGGATCATTGAAGTACGGTGCGCCGATAACTTCATCCATCGAATTCATGGGAAGAAAGTACTTGGGCGGATTCGTATCGATGCGGTCCCCGTAAAATCCCTTTGGCGCAACGCCAATAACCGTGGCCGGTTTCGTATTGATGTAAAACGCGCTTCCGACAACGCTCGGATCGCCGGCATAATCCTGCATCCATGTGTCATAGCTCATTACGGCGGTTACGGGTGCGCCCTTCTGGTCGTCGGCATCCACAAATAGCCGGCCCGCCGCCGGCGAAAGACCAAAAACGCGGAAGTAATTGCCGGACACGAAGGTTCCCATGACGGATTTCGCTACCGTCTGGGGGCCGGCGCGACGGACTGTAATAGGCCGCCAGGCGTAGCCGGACTCCATCGCGGCCAGTTCTTCGAACTCCGGCAGGCTTTTCTTGAACATGTAATAGGTGTCAGTAGCAAAAAGTGAGTAGTTTCCGTTGTCTTTCCAGCCGCTGTTCACGCAGCAATCGTCATAGTCGCCGATGCGGATCAGGGTTTTGGGATCTGATACCGGGAGGTTGTGAAGCAGGATGGCGTTGACCAGCGTGAAGATGGCTGAGTTGGCGCCGATACCGAGTGCGAGCGTGAGGAGCACGGTAACCGTGAACCCCCGCGTCTTGCGCAACTGGCGGAATGCATAATCCAGATCCTGGAACAGAACTCTCATGCCTGACCTCCATACATGCGGCTCTGGACAGAAAGCATGTCACTTACGACAGGCATTCTACGCTAGCCCATTTAAGTCTTTAGCAACACTAAGATCGAAGGTTTACAACTTAGAAAGAGTGCTTAAAATCGGAGGCTCTGCGACGGCCCTCGGAAAATACGAATGCGACCCCGAACTGGTTCCCCAAAAGCTGGGCAAAAGCCGTCGACGATCATTCGTTTCTGGAGGCGACGCCGCAGCTGCATGGATTTCGAGCAAGCAGTGCGTAGAATCAGAAGATATTCTGGGTGCGATGACAGGCGTCTCAAAGAGAGCAGAGGCATGAGAATCGTCGAATTTTCGGACGGCGAATCGTTCGAGTAACCAGACGGCTGGAGTTCTCACCTCAATCTTTTATTTGAGAGGAAGCACTTCTCAATTGGCTCTGGCTGGTCGGTTGGCAACGCTTCCCCAGCCACAAAGGGAAGACAATCGGGGCTATTTCTGTTCTGCGACGGCCGCTAGCCGCCCTTTGCGGATCGCCTTCACGAAGGATTCGTAGTCACGCTCCGCTTGATCAGCATAAGCAACTGAAAAATCGGCAATGGCTCTATCAAATCTGTCGCTCTTGCCAAGGTATCCGCTGATGGTTGCCGGTTCTCCGGTACGTGCGTGAGCGCGTGCGAGAGTGGCGCCGCAACTCTCCGCGAATTGGATCATATGAGATGCATCGAAGCGGTCAACTTCGAACTTGACCTTGGCGTCTCGAAGTTGGCGAACGTAGTAGTGGCGGCCCGATCTGCTCGATGTCCAGCCCAAAAAGATGTCGCTGGACGATTGCATCAACCGGTGCCCCATAATCACTCGCTGTCCGTGATTTGGAAATACGCTTGCTCCGGCATAAGGCTCCAGTACTGACGGTCGCGCTTCCTTCATCTGTAGGAAAAGGGGATCTTTTACGCCAGCCATTAGTAGAGCGACGAAGCAGGCGGTCCCAACGCTGCCAACACCAACCACCTTGATAGCGAGATCCTTAAGGTCAAATCGGTCAAGAAGTCCATGTCTGTAAAGCGGCAACGTATTCCGGTAGTTGTCAAAGGCTTCCCGAACCGTAGTAGAGGACCGCTCTAAAGACTCTTCGCGCCAGTGATAGATCGTCGGAGGATGCTCTCTGATGGTAGGGTTGATTCCACCGCTGGTTAATTTGGGAAAGTCATATTCGAAGGCACTGCGTTCGCGAACTTTGGACAGGCGCTTCGCCAGGTGTTTCCGATGCTTCTTACAACTGAAATTCTTGATGAGAGTCTCGACTTCAAAACTGGTGTACCAAACCTCCATCACGTTCATCGCGCCGAATTCAGCCATCTGCTTCCGATACGACCGAATACAATTGAGGACCGCCTCGCGCCCGACCTGTTCACTTAAATTGTTGTTTCGGGATGCGATGACGAAGCTGGCAGCCAGCCTTTTTACGTCCCACTCCCAGGGCGCTGGCAGGGTCTCATCCAGGTCGTGGATGTCGAAAATCACCCGGCGCTCAGGGGTAGCAAAAAGCCGGAAGTTTCCCAGGTGGGCATCGCCGCAAACCTGCACGCGAATGCCAGTTGCAGGTGTGATCGCCAGATCGGCGGCCATGTTGAGCGCTGTCCCGCGGTAGAACGTGAAAGGCGACTGCATCATGCGGCCATGGCGAATCGGCACCAGCTCTGGCAATCG
>JASIJX010000337.1 GCA_030049955.1 Acidobacteriaceae bacterium | reverse complement strand
ACCGGTGGCAACGTGGCTGCCGTTGACCCCATCATTCCCTTCCCGCCAACTGGCGGCAATGTGGCTGCCTGATTCCCGGCCGCTAAATACGTTCGAACGCCTCGATTCCCCCCGGGCTTACTGTTAGACTCGAAATACCGGGACCGACAAGGTGCGGGGGGATTGTGAGCATAGACAGCGTTCTCTGGCTCGCTGGCACTGCTGGTGAGGCAGTTGTCGTGGGGTTGCTCCTATATCGCCGCATCTGGCGCTCCTTTCCCGTCTTCTTCTCATACTCCGTCTGGATTCTGATTGCTGGCGCGGCCGGCTTCGCGCTCTTTCATTGGCACCCGCAGGCCTACATAAAGGCCTATCTGGTCGACATGCTCGGCGATTCCATTCTCCTGTTCGGCGTTCTCGTCGAGATCGGATGGTCGATTCTACGTCCTCTCAGGCCTTCTCTGTCCCGGCGCACGCCCTTCATTATTGGTGGTGTGATTCTGGCGCTCGGCGCCGCCATTTGGCCCTTTGCTGGCGTCACCGCTCTGCACGGCACCCCTGCGAACATCGTCGCGCTCATGCACTTGGAACAGACTTTTTACGTGCTGCGCGTGCTCGTCTTCCTGGCGCTGGCTGCATTCAGCCAATTTCTTTCGATCGGCTGGCGCGATCGCGAACTGCAAATCGTTACGGGGCTCGGCATTACTTCTCTGGTAAGCCTTGTTGTGGCCATGCTTCACTCCTATCTCTCCATGCGAGGCCAGTATCACCATCTGAGCGAGCTCGCCGTCGCCGGCTTTCTCTGCTCAATCTTCTATTGGATCTTCAGCTTCTGCCAGAAAGAACAAGAGCGCCGCGAGTTCACCCCGCAGATGCAGAACCTGCTCCTGGCCATGGCCGGAGTCGCCCGGACGACCCGTGTCGCCCTTTCCCAACCCGTCGCGCCCAGCAGAAATGACGATTAAGGACTAAGAACCGCAAATTCCCGCCCCTTACCGCCAAATACAGTACCTAAGCCCAGAAACCACCGGAGTACATAGGCCCTGTTCGCCCGATTACCGACCCTGTTACCAAAGTTCATTGTCCTCCCGAGTGATTACGAATGGCATAAAAGTGATAGAAACGCTTGTATTTTCCATTGGGAAGAGTTAAAAATTCTTGTATCAGTAGTAGGTAAACCGAGTTTCTAAGGGACGAATCGTCCGGGGATGAGATTACCGAATCGCCGGGATGAGGATCACCAATGATTCTGCCGTTGATCCAGCTCGCTGTGATTGCTGCTATTGGCTATTATCTGTGCCTGTGGCGAAAGAGGGCCCGCGCCCGCGCGATGCAGACCTGGGAGAGCCTGTTGGCTCAGCTTCGTCCCGATTGGAGTGCCCGTGAGCTCAGTGATCGCTTCCTCTGGCAGGAAGGCGTCAGTATTACCCCTGACGAAGCCTGGATGCGCATGGAAGGCCCCAAGGGCCTCTGGGTGATGTACCAAAATGCCCGTGTCATGTTGGAGATGGCCAACTACGCCAGCAGGCACTGTGAAGGTGTCGATCGGGTTCTGGTCTCCACGCTGCACAGCGATGCGCTCCAGATTAAGGTGTGCGTGCTGGCCGCGCTGGCTCAATATGCCTTTACGGCTGCCAGCGAGGGTGTTCGCGTAAATGCCTACCGCGCGGCGACCCTCTACACCGGCATGGCCGCGCGCATGACCGGTCTGCTGCAGAATTACGCGGCAGTCATGGTTCCCGACTTCGTAGCGGCAATGTAGCGGAACAGCATCGAGACACGAAAAGCCCTGGCCTTGCGCCAGGGTTTTTCTTTGCGATCGCCGGCCTGCTGACGCCGTGGCCCGAAACCCATCATCTGCTCCGCATGGCCGACGGCCTGTCCGCCGCTGCTGTGATTTACGCCACTGCCTCGCTGGAGAAACCGGCTCGCCCGCATCCCGCGCAGGTCGGCAGACTCAACCAACTTTGTTTCGAACAGAGCAAAGCAGTGAGCACCGCAATCAGAGGAATCGCTCGCGTTCTCTGCATTTTGAGTGAATGGCATTCTCCATGACACACTACACTAGAGATTCAGCAAACCGGTAAGTTGAAGCGGAGATGGAGGCTCTAGGGTGGTGAGGGTTTTTTTGTCTATTTTGCTCCTGTTAAAAAAGGTAAGGAAGATCAACGGGTCCACGAGTCCCGAAACCCTGATCAACGTCGCGATGGAATGCCCGGCGATCAAGCCGGACCAGGTATATTCGGAGTTCATTGAACTTGTCAGACTGGTTAAGGATCTTCGCTGCCAAAGTATGCTCGAGATTGGCACCTATCGTGGCGGCACGTTGTTTGTCTTCGCTCAAGCCTCGCTGGAAGGCGCGGCCGTGATAAGCATCGACTACACGGCGACCCTGAAAGGCAGGTTAGTTCGTATCGCTCAAACCCCAGTTTTCAAAAGGTTTCTGCGCAAAGCGCAAAATCTCACCTTGCTCCGTGCGGACTCACATCATCCGGCAACTTTGGCGAAGGTTTCAAAGGCTCTGCACGGAAAGAAGCTCGATTTTCTTTTCATTGACGGAGACCACTCCTATACCGGGGTTAAGCAGGATTTCGAGATGTATGCTCCGCTGGTTCGACCGGGCGGCCTTGTCGCCTTCCACGATGTAGCTCTCTCGCCTCCGCCCAAAGAGGTTTATCGATTCTGGGATGAAGTGAAGCGCCGGTACCCAAATAAGGAATTCATACATCGTACCGATAACCGCGCAATGGGAATCGGTGTCCTTTTTGTCTAAGCTGCGTGCCGGCAATCATGTCGCAGAGCGAGGCAGGGAGCGAGGCAATCCCAAGGATTCCTCGCTTCCCCGCCCTCGAGGAAATCGGTATTCCGCATGACTCACTACACCAGCAGGACTCGCCATCCTGTGCTTAGGCTAGGTTGGCATCGAGGAATGAGTTGATACGCTTGTACTCTTCCTCGCTCAGACGGAACGAAAGCGCAGGCGCCGTCTCCTCAACCTGCCGCGCGTTGCGGCCGCCCACAATGGCTGCTGTGATTGCCGGATGATGCAGCGTCCACGCGATCGCCACCACGCCCGGCGTCACTCCGCGAGCATTCCCGATCTCCCTGAGCAACTCCACTAGTTTTAGATTCCTGCCGAGCCGCGGTTCATTAAACTCAGGATTCCGCCGGCGCCAGTCGTCGGCAGGCATGGCGGCAATGCGTTCAGCCGTCATCTTGCCCGTCAGCATTCCCGACAGCATCGGCGAATAATTGATCACTCCGATGTGATTGGCCTGCGCATACGGAAGAATCTCGGCCTCGATCGCCCGGCGCAGCATCGAGTAGGGCGGCTGCAAGCTGGTAATCGGCGCAATCTTCTGCGCGCGCTTCATCTGTTCCACATTGAAATTTGATACCCCGATCCAGCGGATCTTGCCCTGCCGGCGCAGTTTCTCGAGCGCCGCCCAGCCTTCTTCGATCTCCTCTTCCGGATTGGGCCAGTGCACCTGGTAAAGATCGATCGTCTCAACCTGCAGCCGTCGCAGCGAGGCCTCCAGCTCTTCGGCCACTGAATCGGCCTTCAGCGAGTTATAGATCGACTTGTCCTTGCGCCATCGCAGCGAGCACTTGGTAAACACATACGGCTTGCGGCTCGCCGATTTAAGCGCGCGCGCCACCACTTCCTCCGAGTGGCCCAGCCCATAGATCGCCGCGGTATCGATCCAGTTGATGCCCAGATCCACAGCGCGGTGAATCGCCGCGATCGAGTCCTGGTCGTCCTGTGGACCCCACGAGTATTGCCAGTCTCCACCACCGATGGCCCATGCGCCGAAACCGATAGGAGTAATGTCAAGATCGGAATTGCCGAGCCTGCGCAGAATTTGTGAACCTGTCTGTGTCATAAACTCTCCATAGATGATCGGGCCAAGACGCAATGCTGGCGCAATGTGCGCCCGTTGTGCATTTTCGCCGCGCGCTTTAACTTTGATCGCCTTGCAGGCAACTCTTCGCCTGTTGATCGCATCTTTCCCTGCTACAGCGACTTGGGGTTCTTGATCGTGCGCGGTTGTGTGCGCCCCCTGGCATTTGTTTTCTAGCGTTTTCATTCTAGCTGCCTGCGGGCGGCATACAGCTACCTGTGTGCACGAGCCGTGAAGCGGAGCCTCCCCCATGCCTCTGAGTGATCTCGGCCGCGCGCAGCCGGCTCAATCGGCGGCGCATGAGAACGCGGCTCTTATCGCTTCCGCGCCCCTCTTGATCACCATTAAGGATCTCGTACTCATCGTCGACCACGACGCGGAGATGCGCGCCCGGCTTGGCCACCTCCTTGAGAATGAATACCGCGTGCAATTGGCCGAGGATGCAAAGCAGGCCATCGAAGAGATGCGCTTTCTGCAGCCTGCGCTCGTGCTCACCGAGGTGGTGATGCCGGGGATGAACGGCTTCGAGCTTCTCCGCGCCATCCGAACCGATCCAATTCTGAACGGCACGCCCGTCATTCTGCTCTCCGCGGACGCCGGCGAAGAATTGCAGGTGGAAGGCCTTGAACGCGGCGCCGACGATTACCTGGTTAAGCCCTGCGCCGAGCGCGAACTGCGCGCTCGCGTGGCCACTCACGTCCGTCTGGCCAAGCTGCGCCGCGAAGCGGCCGAGCGCGAGGCGCGGCTGCGCATTCTGGCGGAAGCTGAACGAAATCGGCTTCACCAGCTGCTCGCCCAATCGCCCGCCGGCATCGGTTTCCTTGCCGGGCCCGAGCTGCGCTGGTCATACATCAATCAGCACTTCGTCCGGATGACGGGACGCAGCGACACCTCCGATTTCCTGGGCAAGACCTTTGCCGAAAGCCTGTGCGAGCTGGGTGCTCAGGGCTTCGGCGATCTGCTCGACGATGTTTACCGCAGCGGGCAGACAAACACCAGTCCGGGGATGAAACTGCGTCTGAATCGTGGCCCGGCCACTCAGCCCGAGGATTGCTACTTCGACTTCGTCTGTCAGCCCATCCGCAACATGGCAGGAGATACGGATGGCATTTTCCTTCACGCAACCGAAGTGACAGAGAGAGTTGCCGCAAGCGTGAATCTCCGCGCGAGCGAACGCCGCCTGCGCACGCTCGTCACCGCAACATCCTATTCGACCTA
This sequence comes from Acidobacteriaceae bacterium, assembly GCA_030049955.1. Next base: position 8,234 of record JASIJX010000337.1, on the reverse strand, counting down.
CAGCGTGAGCCCGGACTGGAGCGAAATGCGCGAGCTCAAAGGGGCAGGCTTCTTGGCCGACACCCAGGAACCAAACCGCAATTGGCTCGAGAAGTATATTCTGCCCGACGATCAGCCGATGGTCTTGCGCGCCGTGCGCAATGCCATTCGCACCCGCAGCATGTTTGAGCTGGAGCACCGGGTTCGCCGCGCCGACGGCAGCGTGGGCTGGACGCTTTCACGCGCCGTCCCGCTAATCGACGCTGAAGGCGAGATCACCGAATGGTTCGGCGCCGCAACCGACGTCACTCATCGCCACGAAAGCGAACAAAGCCGCTACCATCTCGCGGCCATCGTCGACTCCGCCGAGGATGCGATCGTCAGCAAGGATCTGAACGGCATCGTGAAGACCTGGAATGCTGGCGCCGAGCGGCTCTTCGGCTATGCCGCAGCAGAAATGATCGGCCAGCCCATCCAGCGCATCATTCCGCCGGAGCGCCATGCCGAAGAAGACGAAATCCTGCGCAAAGTGCGCCAGGCAGAGCGCGTGGTGCAATACGAAACCGTCCGCCTGCGCAAGGACGGCGAGCCGATCGATGTCTCCCTCACCATTTCGCCGATTCAGGACCAAGCCGGTTGCGTGATCGGAGCGTCCAAGGTCGCGCGCGATATCTCAGACCGCAAGCGAATGGAGCGGCTCCTGATCCAATCCGAGAAGCTCTCCGCAACCGGACGCATGGCGGCTTCCATCGCCCACGAAATCAACAATCCCCTCGAATCGCTCATCAACCTGATCTTTCTGGCCCGCCAGGCCTGCGCCGCCGAGAGCCGCGCCCACCATTTTCTCGTCACCGCCGAGCAGGAGCTGGAGCGCGTCTCGCACATCGCGCGCCAGACGCTCGGCTATTACCGCGACGTCAGCGCGCCGGTCGAGCTCTATTTCCACGATCTGATCGAAAACGTGCTGACCGTCTATCACTCCAAGCTCATTAATGCAGGCATTGCCACCGACGTGCGCTTCAACGATATCGACAAGATCCTCGTCAGCCAGGGTGAAATGCTCCAGGTGGTTTCCAACGTAATCGCCAACGCCATCGACTCCATGCCCCGCGGAGGAAAACTTTCCATCGTCACCCGCCTCGCCATCATGGAAGGCCGGAAGGGAATCGCAACTGTTATTCAGGACAGCGGCTCCGGTATCGATCCCGAGCACCTGTCCAAAGTCTTCGAGCCATTCTTCACAACCAAAGGCGATCTGGGAACCGGTATCGGTCTCTGGGTTGTCAGGCAGCTTGTGGAAGCGCGCGGAGGCAATATCCACGTCGTCAGCAGCACCGAGGAGGGCTCTAGCGGCACAACCGTCACCATCTTCATTCCATTCGCGTCTCCAAAACCAGTCCGCGAAACAACACCGGAAGAAGCCAACCAGTAGGATTGCCAATCATGTGCGAATTTGAGTTTCCTTGCCTTGTCGCTCCAAACGAACCTATCCGGCCTCCGTTTCCGTTTCCGCACCAGGATTCCGACGGTGGACAAACGCAACGGAGCCGTCCGCGCGTCCTCGTGGTCGACGATCAAAAGATCATTGCCGACACCATCACGGAAATTCTCGAATCGGCCGGCTTTCACGCCCTCGCCGCATACGATGGTTGGTCCGCTCTCGAAACCGCGGCGAGTTTTCAGCCCGATTACCTGCTCTCCGACGTCCTGATGCCGCGCATGGACGGCGTAGAGCTGGCAATCGCCGTTCGCAGAACGCAGCCTGCGGCGCGCATCGTGCTGTTCTCCGGCCAGGCCGGCATCGCGGAGATCTTGCAGCGCGGAAAAAATCAGGGTTACGAATTCGAGCTGCTCGCCAAGCCCATCCATCCGCTCAGGCTGATTGAGCGGCTCAAGCAGCCGCCCAGTTAGACAATGTGGCCAGACAATGTGGCCAGGCAATGTGGCGCGCCCTGGCCTACTTCGGCAACAGGCCCCGCGCCACCGAATCCAGCACGCCATTCAGAAAATTGATCGACTCCGCCGCAGAGTAACGGCGCGCAATCTCCAGCGCCTCATTGATGACGATGGGGAACGGCGTCGACCGAAAGCCGATCATCTCCGCCACCGCCATGCGCAGCAGGTTGCGATCGACGGCGGGCATGCGCTCCAGCCGCCAGTTCTCCGAGTGGCTCGAAATCAGCTCGTCGATCTTTTCCTGGTGTTCGTTGGCCACGCGGAACAGGTCGTCGGCAAAACCGCGGACGCCATCCTCCACCTTGTCGCCAGATTTCCAGAATGTGGCGCGCACTTGTTCTGCGGTCTGCCGGCCCACATCCTGCTGGAACAGCATCTGCATCGCCAGCTCCCGCGCCTTCCGGCGTGGCCCTGGCGCCTGACCGCCTCCCGATCGTTGCCCGCTTCCCTGTCCCCCGCCTTTTCTTTGCCCGCTCAAGCGCGTCCGCCTTGCCGCTGCGTCACAGCCAGTTTGCGCCGCAGGCTCACCATCTCGATTGCTGCAGTAGCCGCCTCAAATCCTTTGTTGCCTGCCTTAATGCCCGCGCGGTTGAGCGCCTGCTCCAGCGTCTCGCAGGTGAGCACGCCAAAGCTGTGCGGAATCCCAGTCTCCTGCTGCGATTGGCCAATGCCCCGCGCAACCTCGTTGTAGATGGCCTCGTAGTGCGCCGTTTCCCCACGCAATAGGCATCCGAGCGTCACAATCGCGTCGACCGCGCCAACATTGCCGCGGTTGGCAATCGTGCGCGCTGCATTCGGAATCTCCCACGCGCCCGGCACGCGCACAATCTCGATATCGGCGCGCATGGCGCCGCTGCGCACCAGTGCGTCGAGCGCGCCTTCAAGCAGCCGGTCGGTGATCACCGCGTTCCAGCGCGCCACCACAATCGCAAACTTCATTCCTTCGGCCGAGAGATCGCCCTCGACGGCCGCCGGCTTGCCTTTCAGCGGATCGGTCCACGCCCAGAAGCTGATCTTGAATCCCCGCTCCGGCTCGGCGGTGAACATGCGCGATTTCCAGTGCGTCTCTTCAATCTCCGAAAGCCGCAACTCGGCGCCATTAACCTCACGCGCGCGCAGCCACGCATCGGCAGCCTGGTAGGCCGCGTCTACCGAAGTAACTTCGATGTAAAGATCGGATGGGTAGCCGGTCGAATCCGGCATCGGACTGTCGATCAGCTCAAGCATTACATTGGGCATGGCAAAAGATGCCGCCTCAATCGCGCCATCCTTCCATCCCTTGCCCTGCGCAAAACCCACGGCGGCAAGAAAGTCTGTCAGACGCTGGTAGGCTTCGGGATTACCCGCAGAACGCAGGAACGAAACACCCTTGATCATAGTTCGATTCTATCGTGCACAGCGCACGCAGAGTCTTTGCGCGCGCAGGGTTAGAACGAGGCTTGAAAGGGCACGGCTTTAGCCGCTGAGGGATGTTCTTGGAACTGCCAGGCACACAGACTGTCTCTCTTCATACAAAAAGGCCGGCAAGCAGCCGGCCTTTTGCCGTTAGGTTCGAATCGCAGTCTACGTAGTCGACCGCGGTTTCACCGTGATCACCGTCGACGGAACAACCGTGCCCGGTGTGCCGGTAAATGCGCAACCCGTGTCGGTGCTCGGATCGCAGCCGGGCAAGCTCGGGCTCACCTGCTGCGTATCGGTCGGCGTCGACGTCGAGTTCAGCGTCGTCGGAATCTTGATGTAGTGAATCTCGTTATCGCCCGCCGTCGAGACGAAGAACAGCGTGTTGTCCGGACTGAACACGCCGGCAATCGGCCCCGTAATGTTCGAAGCGCCGGTCAGCGTCACATAATTCACCGTGCCCGCGCCGCTCGAAGACGGCACATAGTACGGCAGCGAAGCGCCAGTCGCTGTTCCGTTATACGTGATAAACGCCAGTCCCGTGCCCGCGCCGCCCGAAGCCGAAATCGGCGTGGAACCTGTGACGACCTGGTTTACTTCCGACGCCGAAACCCCTGAAACCGTCACCGGGCTCTCCGACGACGTTATTAAAAGTGGTCCCAGCGTCTGCGCGCCCGTTGTGGTGTTTGTCGTCACCGGGCATGCGTCCGGAGCTTGCACGCTGCTGCCGGTTGTCGTCTGGAGCGGCGTGCTCGGAATGCTGATTGCAAGGTCGGAGAGCGCAATCGTGCCTCCGCTATTAAACGCCGCTCCAAGAATGTGATCCCCATCCAGAGTTGCCCCCAGCACGTCCGATTGCACTGCCTTGCTGTCGCCCTCCGGGTAGTACGTTATGCTCGACGCATTGCCGACGGTCCCCGACGGGCACCAGGTATATGCATTGGTAGGCGTGCCGCGCACATACGCGCCCACGCTGGGAATAATCACCGCCGGCGTCTGCTGGATTGTCATCGTCGGATTCCACTCGTTCGCTTGGGCGCTGCATGGCACAGCCGTCGGTAGCGGACTCGGCGGCAACGCAAACGTGTTCCAGCCAGTGTTCACGTTGTAAACGTACAGCGTATCGGTGTGACCCGTGATCGGACTGGTAGGCGCCGGACTGCAGCTCGAAGGCGTATTCAGATTGGCGTTGTCGGTGATGTACAGCGTCTGCCCATCCGGCGTCCACATGGCGGCGTTGCCCATGCCCGGGAACGAGGTCGAGCTGCCGCCCGACGTGTTGAAGATGTAGAACAGGTGCCGCGCCTGATCGTTGACCAGCACGCGCGAGTTATCCGGCGCCACCGCCAGCACCACGCCCGGCGTCGCCGTCGATTGCGTGCCGAGGGAGTTGGTCGCCGTGCTGTAAGCCATCAGTTCGCGCGCCGAACCGAAGTACAGGCTGTCGCCGCCGCGGTCCATCATCATCGAGTTCGGCACATACGGCAGCCGCACCGTCGAGCCCACCGTGCCCGTCAGCAATTCAATCGGGACAAAATACTGCGAATTGCCCGGCGCGCCAAACCATGCATACTGGCTGGCCGTGCCCGGCGTGGTAATAGTCACCGCATTCGAAGACAGCGAAAGGCCCGTGCCATTGGCGCCGAGCTGGTTGATGGGCGCAGGATTGCACGTGCCCGGCTGGCAGATCGCGGTAATCGAAGCGACGCCCGGAAAATTCGTGCTGATCGCGCCGCCGCTGCTGGTCGTGATGTCGATCGGGTTGGTCGATTGGTAAGTCAGCGCAAGGCCCGAAATCGGATTGCCCTTCGTATCCAGAACCGTCGTCGTCAGGTTCTGCGCCACGCCCTGCGTCACCACGCCCGACGTCGATCCGTTGGCCAGCGTCACCCCGATCGAGGCTGGCGGGCAGGTGGAGAAATATCCGGCCGAAGAACCGGAGCCGGCAATCGAAGCCGTAATCGCCGTCGTGCCCGGCTGCTCCGCAGTGATCTGGTTATTCGTGGCGTTGATCGACGCCACCGATGACGTGCCAACCGTAAAGCTCATCGTGCCGATCGATGATTCGCACGTCGGAACCGACGTCACTCCCGGAGCGAGCGGGCAGGCGTAATTTGCAGAGGTCACCGTCGATGGCGCGCACATTAAATACTGCGTGCCGTTGTTCGCGTAACACGCCTGCGCATCCAGTTGCGCCACCTGCGTCTGCGAAAAACACTGTCCCCCTGTCGTCGATGTTTGCCCTGGTAAGGCGAGCGTCACCGACGTCACTGGCGCGTGTATGTATACAGCCACCGGGTTTGAGGTCACCGAGTCTGCGGTCGCCGTGATGTAAGCAATGCCGTACGGCAGTCCACTTGTCGAAGGCATCGGGTTCGGAGCATTGCAATAGGTATAGTTCGCAATGCCGCCGCCCGTATTGCGATTCCAGGTACCGGCGCAAATCGAACCGGTCGGCGAAATATCCACGAGCTGATTGTTCGTCGTGCCCCAGGTGTAGGAATTGGTGGACACAGTAACCGAAGAGCCCTTGCAATCGGTCGCCTGGGGACTCTGCGCCTGAGTCGTCTGTCCGTACGCCAGCGAAATTCCCGCGATCTGCGGCTGGAGCGTGATATTCGCTACCTGCCCGATCTTCAAGCCATAGCCGACTCCGTTGCAATAATTCGCTGCCGGGTTACGCGTGCAACCGGAAATCGAAACACCAGCCGGCAGAGCCAGGCCTAACAAACAAAAGAGCGTCAAAAACCGCCGCATGAATCCTCCCCGTTCCGCAAAATCCGCCGCGGAACGGTTCTTTCCGATCCGTCAGAATGATTGAATTCGAGCCGCCCGCCGCTCGGCAGTCTGCCTCCGGAGCAGAGTAACCCCACCGGAAAAACGACCGCAGGAGCCCCTTTTCGGGAGCTCCGGGAACGGGCAAGCAATTGCCTAACCTAAGGAGAAAGTGTATCAGGACGAGCCCTCACTTGGCCCGGCCGCCGCATCACCCAAAAGTCCGGTCGGGCCCCGGCCCCCGATCGGTTTTACGACCCCGCCGGCATATACGCCGCGAACCACTCCGCCGCGCGTTCCAGCACGTCGCGCTGATGCTCAGGATTCGTAAATCCATGCCCCTCGTTCGGGTACACCACGAATTGCGTCGGCACATGCAGATCGCGCAGCGCGTGCCAGAACTCGAACGACTGCGGCGCGGGACATTCCCCATCGCGGTCGCCCACCACGATCAGCGTAGGCGTGTGCGCCTGCTTGATATAGTCGATCGCCGAGCTCTTCGCATACGCCTGCGGAGCGTCATACACCGAGGCCCCAAAATAAGGAATCATCCACTGGTCGATCGAGTTCTCGCCGTAATAGCTCAGCCAGTCCGAGATGCCCGCGCCCGCCACAGCCGCGCGAAAACGCTGCGTCTGCGTAACCGCAAACATCGTCATAAATCCGCCATAGCTCCAGCCCGTCAGGCCAATGCGGTGCGCGTCCACCGGATACTTCGCCGTAACGGAATCCATACCGGCAAGAATGTCGCGCAGGTCGCCGTAGCCAAAATCCTTTCGGTTGGCCTCCGTAAACCGCTCACCCCGCCCGTAGCTGCCACGCGGATTCGGCAGAAACACAAAATAGCCAAGCGCCGAAAACGCCGCCGGGCTCAGCGGTCCGCCCGCACCCCAGCGCGCCATCATCGCCGACGCCGGCCCGCCGTGCACCTCCACAATCATCGGATACTTCTTCGCCGGATCATACTCCGTGGGCAGAATCAACCACCCCTGCAGATGAAAGCCTTCATTCGTCCACTCCACAGAAACCGACTTGCCCCAAACCGGCGCCACCCCGTCATTAATATGCGTGAGCTGCTGAATAGGATCGCTGCCCGCTTCGCTCGTCGCATTGCTCTCGCCCGACTGGGCTCGTGTGTCGGCTTCGTAAATCTCTGTTGGCTTGTCAAAACTGCTCGCCGTAAAAACAAACTCACGCTCATCCGCCGTCGAAGAAAGACCGCGCGCCAGCGTTCCGTCGCCAATCGTGCCCGGATAGCTGAAGACAATCTTTTCCTGCCGCGCAGAAATCCTTCCGTTCTCGTTCTTCAGTGCAAAGCGCACCAGCCGGCTGGCTCCGCCGGCAATCTCATCCGCCAGCAGGTGGTCATTGCCGTCCCACACGATCCACGAAGGCGTCGCCTGCCGGTTCGCCGTCAAATCGTGCGGAATACCACCGCTCGCCGAAATAATCCATACATCGCCGCCCGTCGATCCCTGGTCGCTCATCAATCCGCCGATGAACGCGATGTGTTTCCCATCCGGCGACCACCGCGGCACCGCAATCTGCAATCCATGCAACGCACCCGCAACATCTGCGGGCGCAAGAATCGCCCTCGGCTCGCCGGCGCCATCGGCAGCCTGCGTGTACAGCTTCGCCACCCACCAGTTGTTCTCACCCGGCGGCTCGGCGGCCACGTAGGCGAGAGACCTGGAATCCAGAGACCAATCGAACTCAAAAACATGGAGGCTGGGCGGTGTAAGAAAGCTGAAAAGCCCGATGCTACAGGGAGTTTGAGTGGCCTGAGGGCGTTTGTCAGGCGACGCCGAAGGCTCGCAATTCAAGAGCGAAGGAATCGTCACCCTGGCAATGCGCTGAATCTCGATATGGTCCTTGCCAATGACGCCGGAAGGCAACGGTTCGGCCGCCAGCGCTCCTGCCGGCCGCGTAGCGCCTTCAACATAGAGGAACGCAATGCTTGCCCCATCCGGCGAAAACGCCGGCTCGTGCGCGTAGCCGTGCAGCGCCGCGACCTGGTGCGCCGCACTCGCCTCAACATCCCACACATACAAATCGCTCTGCGCTCCCGCGTTCGCGCAATCCGAAAAAAACGCCAGCGCGCGCGAATCCGGCGACCACGCCATCTG
>JASIJX010000336.1 GCA_030049955.1 Acidobacteriaceae bacterium | reverse complement strand
ATGGCGCCGGAATCATGGTTTGTGCTGAGAGCGAAGCGTCCCGGCGTCAGTGCCCGGAAGTTGGCTCGTCAATATGGATTGGAAGAACTTCGTGACTATATTGCACGTAGTCGCCTCGCAATAGACACACGGCGCGGGTGGGAGTTTGAGGAGAGCGTCGTATTCCCACAAAAGACCATCGCTGAGCTCAGAGATTTTGCTTCACAAACTCAGATCGCAGAATTGCTACTTCACAAGTCCTCTTGACGGCTGTCTCCTAGATCGGTCAACTCTCTAAGCGGGGTGGCTAACGCGATCACCTGTAGAATCGTATTCAGTTCGACATGGCTTTTGTCAACCAAGGCAACGTGCTAAGGAAATCGAAGTGCCGCAACGGCTCGCTCGGACAAAACGAGCTATTGTGAATTGGTGGAGATGAGCGGATGCGAATCAAGAAATCAGATTCGCCCAGCGGAGTGTGAATGGTAACGTTTAAAGTTGGTAGTTTCCAGAGCCTTTCGCAGTGCGCCTAGAGACCGACAAAGAGTAGTCGGTGGAAATCCGACACGATGAAGGTATAGCGAACCAAATTGGTCCCGAGCCGTGCGCCATTATCCGCGACGATGATGGCGAAGAGTCGGTAGGGGAGATCACAAGCCAGCCATTGAGCCGCGTAAGAATAGAGTTCGGGCGCCGACGCTGTTGCGAAGGCGCAAGTCAGAACGTTGGGAGCAGAGCGAAGCATGACGTTGCAACTTCAGCTGCTGCGCGGATTCCAAATGACCTTCGGTTCATTGCTGTATTAACCGAGGGTCAGTCACAGGATCGCCGCATTGATCGCCCTCGGATTGCCTTCGATGCGCATTGAGACAAGGGTGATCACGTGTATTGCGCCGCCCTTTCCTCGCCTCTATCCCAAAGTCCTGCTTCGCCCCGCCCAAAAGCAGGTTCAATCGGGCCTAGAACAAACCAAATAATCACTAGTGCGATGAAGGGAATTGCCCCAAAACCTATAAAGACCGGTGTGTATGAGTAGTGATCAACGAGCCAGCCCGTTGCGAGGGCAAAAACCATTCCTCCGAAACCCGAGCCCGTCCCGGCGAATCCCCAAATAGAGGCGACAGCGCTTTTGGGAAAGACGTCAGCCGGAAACGCTAGCATATTTGCCGTTACGCCTGTGTATCCCATCATGCCCAAAGAAATAAATCCGATAGATACACCTGCGCTGGAAACCAGCACCGCGGGTATGGAGGAAGCCATCAAAATGGCAAATACAGAAACGGCAGCCTTACGCGCCACCGACACTGGAACTCCCCGGCGAAGCAAGGTCGCTGATAACCAACCACCCAAGATGTTGCCTGCGCCCGCCACAAGAAACGGAATCCACGCGTATCTGCCGATTGACGCGAGGTCGAAATGCCGAGCGTGCTTAAGATACTCTGGAAACCAAAATATGTAAAAGTACCAAACGGGATCGAGAAACACTTTTGCCGCTGTAAAGCTCCAAAGAAATCGGGTGCGGAGGATCGCGCCTGCCGGAACTCGATTGCGGTGGCATTCAGCTTTCGCTGCCTCTGGAGTTCGATAGACGAGAAGCCAAAGAGCCAGCCAAAGGAAGCCCGCGGCCCCGACGGCTGCGAACGAAACGCGCCAGCCTTCCCTGATCACAATCCAAACGACTAATGGGGGCGCGAGGATCGCACCAACCGTAGAGCCGCTGTTAAAAATTCCGGAAGCAAGCGCACGTTCCTCCACCGGAAACCATTCCGCGACGACCTTTACGCCGGCGGGCCAATTTCCTGCCTCCCCCATTCCGAGAAGAAACTGGCAAATCCCCAACGATACAGCGCCACCCGCAAGAGCCTGCAATATTGCGGCGCCAGACCACCAGGCCGCGCTAATAGCATAACCAATGCGAGTTCCCAGTCGATCAATCAGAGGCCCGGATGCAGCGTTCATGATCGTGTATGCAAGCATAAAAGCAAACACGATCCTGGAATATATGCCAGCAGTCATATTGAACTGGGTCATCACGACTGGGAGCTCAACGGAAAGCGCTTGCCGGTCAAGATAATTAATGGCGGTGGCGAGGAACACCAGGCTAACCATCACCCATCTCAGACGTAAGGACGAACGGTTCATGCGGTTTTCCTTCCTACCCCTTAACATAGTGACCACAGGGGCTTTCCGCTGTCGCCGAAAGCGACCTATTCCTGGGACAGGACCCTGCTTCGAATAGCCAAGTCTTCAAGCGATGCCCTCTCTTCACACGCCGCATTCATTGAAGTGGCGACCGTTAACGACCACCACGCCGTCCTTCCCTTCGACCCGGGCAAGCCACCCCGTCGAAACCCGCACCGCATCACTTAGGCATCCAAGAGTTGCCCTCGCGTGCCTGAACGGTGACTTTGCCTAGGTGCAGGCCCGCACGTCAGCGGGTTTTCGTGTCACCTCGCCTCTCGAAACCACAAATCATGGGCCGTCTTCCCGAGAATAGCTTCTCTTGCGGCTTTGCAGAGACTAACTTCGTGCGTGAAGAGTCTCAGGCTTTGTGAGTAGTTCGATCGCGGAGTCCACAACTCACATGGGAAGTTGCTACCCCATACACACCTTTCGGCGCCGAACCACTCGATGATCGATTTACACGCATCATGCAGGTCGCGGAAAGGGTACTCTTCGTTGCTGCCTAATGGCAAAAAGCTCAGCTTGGCGTACGTGTTAGAGAATCTCGCGATCCGTTTCATTTCCTTTAAGGCGCATCCCACATCTGCGGAGGGTTTCGTGATGAAGCAATGATCGATCACAACTCTCTGCTCCGGAAACTTCTCCAGCGTTAGGACAAGCTCATCCACTTGTTGAATATCAATGAGTACGTTTATTGTGATCTTTCGCTCGCCTGCTGCTCTCCATAATTCCCAAACGCCCGGATGAGTGACATGGCCATCCGAAGCTGGGTAGACACGTAGCCCACGAATACCGTAATCCCTTAGGTAGCGCCCTAACGTTTCATACGAGGTGGAATCGTCAGGATCGAGCGAGCAAATTGCAGCCATGCGCTTGGGAGAACTTTTGACGATATCGCATATGTGCTGATTGTCCCACCCATAACAGCTTCTGGGCTGAACAACGCACAGTCCAGTAACGCCGTTTTGCTCGGCGAGGAACTGCAACTGCGAGAGAGAGCCATATCCATCAGGCGGGAGGATTGGATTCGGAACAGAAGGATACTGGTTGTTATCGTCGCTATAAACATGCGTTTGAGCGTCAATTATCAGCATACTTACCCTACCTCCATATAGATACAGCTTACGTCGTCGGAAACACCAGTTCCTGCATTGTGGATGCACCCATCAACACAAGTCGCCTTCGACAGCGGTGCGATGTTAGCCATTCTTTGTATCGGCTGTCGACGCGAAGACCGCTGAAGGCCGAGGGGTAATCCAAAAGTTTTCAATTTCCTCAAGGCGTCTGTTCCTGGTCTCGGGGATATAAAGCCATGTAAAGATACCCTGGCAGATTGCCATAAGCCCGAGAAAACCGAACGTGAGCGCTCTGCCGATGACATGAAATGCAGATGGGAAGAGCAGGACAACAGTGGCGTTGGCCACCCACTGAACCAGGACAGGCACGGTCATCGCCCGGCCCCGCACATCGTTGGGAAAGATCTCAGGCACTAAGGTCCAGAAGACGGGCCCGACACCGAAACTGAAAAAGGCCAGGTAGGTCAATATAAACGCCAGAACAATAGCGCCATGAAATTGATCGGCTAGTACCGCTACTACAAGTAAAACAAGACAGAGCGCCATGCCCAGCGATCCGACAACATAAAGGGGCTTGCGGCCGTACCGGTCAATCGCCCACAGCGACGCGAGAGTAAAAACGAACTCTGTTACTCCGACGAGGATTGTGGCAGCGAGAGCAGAGTCGATTTTGGAACCGGCAGACTGGAAGATTCCAGGCGCATAGTCGATGATCGTATTGATTCCTGAAACCTGGATAAAAACCGCGAGGCCGACGCTAGCCAAGAGCGCGCGGCGAACCCCTGGGCGAAGAAGTCCTTGCCATGACAGCTTCTGTGCATGCATCGAAGCAGCAATCTCCGCAATCTGCACGCTTGCGCTGTGGGTGCCACCGATACGTTCGAGCACCACGGATGCTTCACGCGTGCGGCCGCTCATCACAAGAAAGCGCGGCGTTTCCGGCGCAAGAGCGATCAAAACTAGAAACACAGCAGAGGGTATGGCTCCGGTGAGAAACATCCAGCGCCAGTTGCTTGCGCCTGTGTCGCGGAGAAGATAGTTGATGCCGAAGGATGCTATCACGCCGAGGACGATCGACAGTTGATACAGAGTTCCCATACGGCCACGAATCGCGGAGGGCGATACTTCAGCGACATACATGGGCGAAAGCAGCGAAACCGCGCCGACAGCAATACCGCCGAAGAGACGCGCCGTAATGAAGACCGAAAAGTTCCCGGCCATCGCCGTGGCCACGGACGTGAGGGCGAACAGCAGAGCAACGATGATCAGCAACTTTCTGCGTCCGTAACGATCGGTTAAGCGCCCTGCCAAAAATGATCCGACAACGCAGCCGAAGAGCAACGAACTGAATGCCCATCCGAGTCCCAGATCGCCCAGCGCAAACGCATGGCTGATGAATGGGCCAGCGCCGGTGATGATGGCGATGTCGAACCCGAAGAGTAGGCCGCCCAGGGCTGCGGTAGAAGCCAGGAATGTGAGGTAACGAAGATGGATTTGATCAGTCATTTCATTGATACCTCTTCACGGCCACGTCGGACTCAGGAGTATTTTTCTGATTGGTTATCAGCTTTAATGCAACGTCAGTCGATATTGGTGCGCAATTGGTTGAATGTGCGACGTGCATCACCGAAGCAGGAATAAGCGAGTTCTCTATAAAGCAAGGCTTGCGCGTAGCGATCAGATTCCTCGATCAACCGACCGGAGGAATCAGAAAACATCCGGGCATAGTAATTCCTACCCGATAGCAGCTCTGGAGCGAAGATCAGAGTGTCGCCAGGATGGGCATTGCTGAGAAAGCCGCGCATGGCGCGCGTCCAGAGTTCGCGAAAGTGGTCAAGACAGTTCACCACACCGTGAGCCTGCACCGGCCGGGAATCCAGATCAGCATCGATTGCAACCTGCATGCAGCCGGGACTGGCGATGCGGCCGTGGATAAACGCGATCCGTTCAAAGATGGGCTCCATAAAAGCGAGCTTGGCCTGCCAATCGCCGTATACGAGTTCCTGGCCACAGTAGTAGTGACTGAAATCACCATTGAACCGGACTTCAGGGAACCGCCTTGTAATTTGTACGGTGCGCCAGAGGTCTTGCGTGATCGTCGCTCGATGGGTCTCAATGAAGATGGGTAGGTGATGGCGCACAGACGCGTTGAGAGTGGCTTCAACCAGGCGGCAAGTTTCGTTTTCATCTTCGAGGCCCCAACCGACATGGACGGTAATGCAGAGATCGCCTCTTGCGGCATGTTTCGCCGCGACCGCGTCAGCATCGCCTGGAAAATTGATCCGGTCGAGGCCACAATGCGGCAGCGGCGCGCCCGGGACCGCTGGAACGTCGCTCGTAAGTTGTACCCCTTCAAAACCATCTTCGAGCAGACGCTGCCAGCAGAGAGAACCGTCGAGACCCGGCCATAAACCACCGGGGCGCAGATCATTGAGAGTATCAAGATTAAGATAAATCTTGAGCGCGGGTGAATGAGAGGAGCTGTCTTTGGCAAACTGAAAGGATTGGAGCATAAGGGTTTCGTCTCTGGCACAAGCTTCAAAATAGAAATACGGGCTAGAATTCGTCGTATGCAATGCGATGTTGTGGCACGCCAATCCCGGCGAGCATCCGATTGCAAGCCTTGATCATCATTGGGGGGCCGCAGAGATAATATTCAATGCACGCTGGATCGGGGTGGTCTCGGAGGTAGTTTGCTAGCACTACTTCGTGGATAAAGCCAGTGAGACCGGACCAATTGTCCTCGGGCAAGGGCGACGAGAGCGCAATGTGGAAACTGAAGTTCTCGTACTTCTGAGCAATAGCCGCGAAGAACTCTTCATAAAATATCTCCTGGCGAGAGCGCGCGCCGTACCAGTAGCTGACCTTACGCGCCGTGTGATCCGAGAGAAACAGGTGTGAAAGATGGGCACGCAGCGGAGCCATGCCTGCTCCGCCTCCGATGTAAAGCATCTCATGTTGCGTGGGCTTTATATGGAAGTCGCCGAAGGGCCCAGTGGCAGTGACAATATCACCGGGTTTCAAATTGAAGACGTAACTAGAGCCCACTCCGGGGTCACACGCCTGTCCGGGCGGCGGCGTTGCAATGCGAACATTAAAACGCAGAGCCTTCTCCAGTTGTAAATTGCTTGCGATAGAGTAGTTGTTGCGGCGGCGCGCAACGGGGTTGCGGGCAACGAGGTCGAACACATGCTGCCTATCCCAAATCGAAGCATACGGCTCGGGGATTTCGAAGTTACGGAAATGAATTTTCTCATAGGCGGGGATGTCGAGCTGAAGATAATCTCCAGGAGCGAAGGAGGGGCGCGCATCGTTATCGAGGGATTCAAGAACCAGCTCCTTGATGAAGGTGGCCACACTTCGGTTGCTGACAACTTGAAAAGTGTAGTTTTGCTGGGCACGGGCTCCGGCTCCGCCTGCATGAGATACGTTTATCCGCAGTTGGCCATCGCGCTCTTCGATCGGGTACGTCGCGAGGCCGCGACAAATTGGCGTGCGTGCTGGCGAACCATCGAGTAGATGGAAACGGCCATTGTGCTTTGGACACTCAATTATGTCACCTTTTACTAAGCCGCCAGCAACGTGCGTATTGCCATGGGTGCAGATGCCATCCATAGCGAAGAGTTTGCCGACTTCGTTGCGACAGAGAGCGTAAGTCTTTTTCCCGTGGTCAACACGGATGACGTCAGCGCAACCGAGCACGCTGGCGGCGCAGGCGGTAACCCAACCATCCCCGTCGGGTTCAGTTTGGATCGTGTAGAGGGTCTCGCTTCGGCGGCTTTTGGGCGCTGGCAAACGACGTTTAACATAAAAAGCTGGATCTTTAAGCTGCTGAAGCAGAGTTAGGATAATCTCGCGCCACGCCGCTACAAGATTTGGATAGGGTGTAGGGCAGTCGTCTTTCACTAAGGAATGCAATCGCGGCAGCGCATGATAAGGAACAAGCGGGAACATATGGTGCTCGACGTGGTAGTTCATGTTCCAGTAAAGATAGCGGTTAATAAAGCTCATGTAGACGGTTCGGCAGTTTAGGCGATGGTCTAGAACATTTTCTGCGAGCCCCGTGTGTTGCGTGAGACTGTATAAGGGCATCAGCCAAGTGCCAAAAAGATTCGTGAGGCCCACCAGCATGAGTGGAAGAATGCTGCGTTCAGCGATTGAGATTGCGATCACCACGCCGTAGATCACCACGTAGACCCGAGCCCGCCGGTAGATGCGGCGAAACTCGGACTCGGGAATAAAAGTCTTTTCCGCGGGCGACATCCGTCCGACAGAATGATCGAGGATGCCATTGAAATAGCTGAAGTAGGCTCGAACATTGAAAAACTTGAGGAGAATATTGAACAAGTTAGGTGGCAGCGGAACAGCGATTTCCGGATCACGACCGACAATGATCGTGTCACTATGATGCCGAGTGTGACTCCAGCGCCACACTAGAGACTCGCGCATAACCATGAACGATGCGATCTCGTAAAGTATGTTGTTCATCCAGTCAGTCTTGAATGCTGTGCCGTGGCCGGCTTCATGCCAGCGCGAGTCGGAAGTCGACGCGTAGAGGGCACTGTAAACGAGATACGGTACTGCAGCCCACCACGATCCCCAGAGGGCAACTGTGGCGTAGCCCGCGCCCAGAATAAGCGCGAACCAGATGAAGGTGTCCCGAAGTGCCGGACCATCGCGGCGCTCTAACAACTTGCGCATCGTCTCCCGAGGGACATGACACTGATACCAGTCAGCCTCGGCGAGTCCATTTTCAATAGCCAGTGAGGCGTTGATTCCCGTGAGGCTATAGTCGAACTGAACCTGAGGGCTGGTAGCGACTTGTGCGTTGCGGCTCATTAAGGCTCTATCTCCGGGGATGAATCGTGAATTCTCTAATTCCATGGTCCAACGTAAGCCGATCGCCAAAATAATCCCAGCGTGGCTGCGAACTGAAGGCATAACCCGTGGTATGGCATTTTCGCGCCCCGGCACGAAGAACGATGTCTCCGAGCTCCGGAGTGCAGGCGTCATCGGGGTAACCCTCGCCTCCAAACAAAGACCTGCGTAGCGCGCATAGGGAACACTGGACTTGCCAATCAAGGCCCCATGGAGGGAGGCCCCAGTGTAAAGCTGGAGATACATCTCAGAGCCCCGGACCATGAACGGCGTTTTTTCTCCCAAGATACTTCTGAATTCCGCGGGGCACTCCTCTCGCCGGAACCACAGATTATGCATAGAAAAACCGAATTGGGGTAATTGTTGTATCGGGTTCGCCAATAGCGATCATGCGCTTCTGCACCTCTTCGCGAAGCTGGTCCGCGACCTCTCTGTACTCGGGACGTCCAACCAGGTTGACGGCTTGAGCCGGATCGGCGCCAACCGAAAAAAGCGCGTAGTCTTGATATTGTGTACCGTACTCCGCTTCCCCATGCGGAACCGTGGGATCAAACGCACAGTAGCACCAATCGCGCGTTCGAATGCCCCTCGCGCAGATTTCCTGGCTAATCTGAAAGTAGGCTGTCGAATCCCAGTTCATACGCGCCTGATTGTCATGCAGCAGCGGTTTCAGCGGCTTGCCGCGCATGGTTACTGGCGGCTCGATGCCGGCACCATCCAGCAGCGTTGGCGTGAGGTCCACTAGAGATACCACTTCATCCACGGCCGCCGCTTGATCGAAGCCCGGTCCAGCAATTACCAGAGGGACTCGGATCGAGGCATCATGCGGCGAGCGCTTGTACTGAGAATTCCGCGTGCCAAAGTGGCAGCCATGATCTGAGAAGAAAGCGATGATTGTGTTGTCCAATTGGCCGCTCTCCTTGAGAGTCTCAACCAGAGTACCCACACAGTCGTCGATCGCCTGAACGCAACCATAGTATCCCGGTATCAATTCGTGCGAGTTACCACTGCGTGCAGATTGCAGATCGGCAGGGACAAATGGGTTGTTGTATTTATCCTCATAACGTTTCGGCGGAATGTTGTTGTTGACGTCATTCTGGATGTGCGGCTCAAGCTGTGACACAAACAGGAGCCAGGGCTTGTCGTGTTTTTGCACGATGAATTGCCGCGCCCGGTTTGCGATAAAGTCGACGCGATACTCATCCTTATAGCCGATATTCTTGCCATCATTGTCCCAATAATTTCCCTCGTAGGGATGCGAAACAAGCTCGAGCACATTCGCCCCTTCCCACAGGTCATTGAAGCCGCCTCGCGAAGGCCCAGGCGCCACCCATCCCAAATGCTCTCGTTTTCCTACATCTGAGACGTGCCACTTCCCCATAAAATTCGTGGAGTACCCGCGGCTGCCAAGCTCGGTCGCAATGGTCGGGAGAGTGTGATCGAGCTCGACACCCAGTTTCCATACTCCCGTCTCAGTCGCATAGCGCCCCGTCAGGAACGAAGCCCGGGATGGCGAGCAAAGCGGCTGGTTAGTCATGCATTGCCGGAAGGTCACTCCGCGCGCGGCCAGGGCATCGATATGTGGCGTTTTCACTGATGGATTCTCGTGGTTTACGCCGACAAAATCTGCACGGAACTGATCCGCGCAAATCATCAGCACATTCGGCGGACGCGAAGGGGCTGTTGGCGCCCCCCCTATCAGACCGGCTGCGATTTCGGGGTTTGCGCCAGCGGCTACCGCGACACCGGAAGCCAGCGCCGTACTGCGCAAAAAGTCGCGTCGCGTCGAAGTACTGTTCAATATCGGTCGTTCACTCATAAAAGCCTCCTCACTTCGCAATAGGTAAGTGCGTTTGCGCATCTACGACTGGGCCTTCCTCCATCTGTGTACCTGTTGTTGGAACGGCGCATAAAACTTTTCGGCCGCCTTGGTTAGCTAACCCGCAGTTCTAGTTGTTGGTTTTCTAACATGATGGGTAGATTGCTCACTTGCACTTGATGAGCATGCTGGCCCGTCGTAGAGATGGCAGTTTCATGCCCCCACAGGCCACGGTAATATGTCCATTGACTCGGCACTGATTGGTAGTAGCAAGCGCAATCATTACCTTTTGTGCTGTCTGACCAACTAGCATGCGATACATCGAGATATAAGCTAACGCAAGGTCGCCGGCTTGCATGCCGGATCCGTTATAAGCGTTACCGTTCGGCGTATTACCGATGTCATAGGTGTACCAGTTGAAATTCTGGATACCCAGCGACCACTGAATGAGCGCATAGCGGCCGATAAAAGCCGCCTGCATGTCCGGCTCACCACCTAGCTTCAGCGCCCCGCGGCCACCATCCCAATTGTCTGGTTCGAATCCGGAATATCCGGACTCGGTGTTGAAGAACGGCTTCGCCAGTTCGGCAGGCTGCATGATCCCTGTGTCGCCACTGGCCGAACATTCACTCACTCCGCTCGCTACTACGGCGCAGTACTCTGACAGCATCTCTTTCTCCGCACTAAAACCGTTCGCTTCGTTTCCTGGCTTCATGTGAAAATTGACCACGTCCATGGCTGCGGCTTCATCGCTGCCTGTATTGCACCAGTTCGGCGCGTCGGCGGTGGTGCCGGAGACGCTGCAATAGAAAAGATCCCGGATAGTATTCAGGTGTCTCCTGAATTGAGTGTCTTGCTGTCGGGTGGTGGGTTGCGGTCAGTGCGTAGCTGTCGGAGCCTATCTCCCTCGAAGCATGGTTGCAAAATACATTGGCTTCCATGGGACAGTTGGGTTTGGCAGGAAGCCTAAAGGCAGCATGGTTCGGTTGCGAATCGCGTTGACCTGCGAGAGACCTCGGAAGGAGTGACAACCAGCAACGCTCGAGAAGCGATCGCCTGGTTGGAATCAGTGGTGCCTCCTTGCAAAGAGAGCGTCTTTGGATCAGCGAGAAACGCATAGCGCCGCCGAGGTTAACGAACTCACCCAATTTGACTCCGGGAAATACTGAAATGTTAGTACGAGAAAGATTTTTAACAGCATATTGGGTGAATTGTCAAGGAGGTTTCTAAGCACTCCGCCCATTGCCTTCGAGCAATCTTGGCGAACCTTGCCAGAAGGCCGCCGAAAGCGATGCAAGCGGTGATCCAGCACGCAGCAGTGCTCTACTACGTTATTGTTTATAAACATGTTCTTCTGACAGGCATCGAAGCTGGGGTGCAAGGCATTCGACGAACACAAGCCTTAGCTCCATAGGGATCTAGTGACGGAGAGCACCGGGCCGTCCACGCCCGGATGTCTTAACATTTACAGATCAGGCAAGTTAGAATAACGCGCAGCATGATCTGACATTTCAATAATTTGGTTGGGCGAAGTAAAGTGTAGACTGGGTGATTGGTCATTATGCAAACGGCACATTCTGTAGCCCGCAAGCCTCACGTCAGATCTCGCGTCGCTGGAAGTCTCTCCGATCAGGCACATCGGCTGATCCTTGACCAGCTCTTACGCGGAACCCTTCCACTGGGGACCGCAATCTCCAGGCGTGATTTGGCAGAGCAATTTGGAATGAGCCTGCTCCCGGTGACTGTGGCGTTACAGCGGCTGGAGAGAGATGGCCTGCTGGAATCCCAGGCACGAGTAGGAACAAGGGTGAGAATTCCGACGATCGCCGAAGCCCGAGGTATGTATCAGGTGAGAGAAGCCCTCGAGTGCCAATCTGCGCGTCTGTGCGCAGAGAATAGTACATTCGAGGAGCGTCTCGAACTGAAAAGGTTTGCGGAAAATCTGGACACGCTGTTCACTCGTGCAGCCTCGCAAGATAGCGACAAGGAATTCCTGTTCGCGGTACAGAAGAACCACTTCGACCTGCATATGAAAATTGCCGAGTATGCGCGGTGCGAGTTTTTGCGGTCGGCAATTGAAAGCAGTCACATCATGGTTTTCAATTGGCTTTACGATACAGCTTCTGATAGGAGTGCTCTCCCGGACGGTTTCCACCGGACATTGATTGACGGCATTATCACAGGGGATCCGCAAACCGCTGAATCCGCAATGCGAGCACATGTGTGTTTTGGTATCGATGGCGTGGTTCGGGCAATTGAATCGATCGCCAATAGCAGGTGGCGCGTAAGACCTCGTAAATCTGATCGCAAGCGATAGTGGCGCATAAAGCGATGGATGCATCATGATGGGGAGCGATTCGCAAAAAGGGATCACGCCTGGAAACCTCCTTTGCATCAGTGGTGGCTGGCTCAAGTCGGCCATAGGAGCTTGGGCGGAACTGCAATAGATAGATCAATCTGCTCAAGGGCAAAACCCGCGACCAGCGCCTCCTACCTATGGCGAGGATTATCTATAGGGATCCGATAAGGTCGATCTCGATTACCGCAACGCTCCGACGACCGCCATGGGAGCTTGGAAAGACCGGAAACTCCGCATGCGCATCCGCTAGCCGGGAATATTCGGGGAGGGTCAAGAGGTAACGAATGACTTGAAGCATTTCGCGGAAATGCCCCTCTCACGGGATAAGTGGAAAAGCGATCCTTGCAGACTCCAATGCACGTGAACATTGAGCAGGCCTGAAAAGTTCCGATATGGAGGTCAACCCCACAATAATGTGGGCCTCGACGCCATTCAAATCCGGCGATACGACTCGAGCTTCAGGCTCGGTTTTTTAAATTATTCCCGCTCCAGTACTGGCAGAGCGTGTCGCACTCGTTGTCTTCGTGCATCACTTTCGCGAGTTTCCCTGCATCGGCTGGCGCAAGTCCGCAGTCTCGCTAGCGACAAGAACTTCAACGCTGGCCAAATTCAATGCTTCACGAAGACCAGGTTCAGGCCCTTGAGTAGTTACAAGCCGGTCGATCTCATCAAGTTCGCAGATTCTATTGAGCGCGGATTTCCCAAGCTTTAAGTGGTGGGCAAGAGTAGTTACGCGACCACCGCTTGCTATCATCGCTCGTGCAAGCTCGGTTTCCAGCTGAAGGGCCTGGCTAAAACTGATCCATTTTGACGGTTAGTATTTTGGCAAGAACCAGCCTGGGAAAGGCCGAGGGATATTGCCAATGAAGAGGAAGTTTTTCTGTAGAGCAGATTGTCGGGGTTCTAAAGCGGGCCGAAGTTGGAGTTCCGGTGGCGGAGTTGATCCGCAAGACCGGAATCACGGAACACACGTATTACCGATGGAAGGCGAAGTACGCTGGTCTGGAAGTGGATCAGGTGCGCCAGATCAAGCAGCTTCGCGAAGAGAACACGAAGCTGAAGCAGCTGGTGGCAGAGCTAACGTTGGATAAGACCATGCTGCAGGATGTCCTACGAAAAAATGTATGGTCCGCCGCCCACTGGTCGAGCATCTGAAAAAGAACTATCGGGCGAACGAACGGCATGTGTGCGAGGTTCTGGAGATCGGACGAACAACGTATCGCTACGAAGGCCATAAAGAGCAGCGGACCGAAGTTTGTATGCGGATGCGGGAGATCGCCCAGACCCGAGTGCGCTACGGATATCGGATGATCCGCGTGCTGTTGAACCGTGAGGGCTGGAAAGTTGGCAAAGACATGGTCTACAGGCTGTACAAGGAAGAGGGACTCGGACTGCGGAAGCGACTTACTGGCCGGCGTCGAGCCGTGGTGCATCGTCAGGAGCGGTTCAAACCCACAGGACCGAATCAGGTCTGGGCGATGGATTTCGTGTCAGATCAACTCAGCGATGGCCGGCGTTTCCGTTCGCTGACGGTGGTGGACATTTACACGCGAGAAAGCCTGGCCATTGAATCAGGGCAAAGCCTGCGGGGAGATGATGTAGTGCGTGTACTCAATCGAATGAAAGAGCAACGTGGTGTTCCACAACTGCTGTTCTGCGACAACGGTGCAGAGTTCACTGGGCAGATGATGGATCTGTGGGCCTATCGTAATGGCGTGAAGATCGACTTCTCGCGTCCGGGAAAACCCACCGACAATGCCTTCTGCGAATCGTTCAATGGCACCTTCCGGGCTGAATGCCTGGACACCAACTGGT